>NZ_JBFRCY010000025.1:0-12608 GCF_052113305.1 Terriglobus sp. YAF25 | reverse complement strand
CCCATCCTCTACAAGACCACCAAGGAGTTCCTGCTCCGCTTCGGCCTGAAAGACACCTCCGAGCTTCCCAGCATCGAAGAGTTCGAGAAGATGGCCGGCGAACTCGCCGAGCAGGAGGATCTGCCGATGGACATCAATCCGAACCCGGAAGGCGCGCCGAATCCCGACGTTGAGCCCCAGGGAGCGGGCGAAGAAACGCAGGAGACCCCGACGCCTGAACCGCAGGCGGATGGCAGCGGTGAATCCGTAGAGGACTCCCAGCCGGCAGGCAAAACCAATGGCGCGGACGTAGAGCCGCAGGCAGGGGAGACCCCGGAAGTTGCTGAAGCAGAAGCAGCCTCGGCCTCTACCGTTGCGCCTGAGGATGTCGAGGCTGAGGAGAAGGCGAGCGCCGCGGGCATCGAGACTGCGTAACTCGATCGAAGTCGTAATTCCTTTCTTTTTGTCCTGACAGGCGATAATAGAGGGGATATGAGCGAGCCCGTACGTCTCCAGAAGATCATTGCCCAGGCTGGTCTCGCCTCACGGCGCGCCGCGGAAGAGTTGATCCTTACCGRCCGTGTCACTCTGAACGGCGAAATTGTCACCGAACTTGGCACCAAGGCCGATCCCGAGCGCGACCACATCCGTGTCGACGGTAAGCTGCTGCACGGTCCGGAGCGCCACCGCTACTTTGTTCTGAACAAGCCGCGCGGCTATGTCACCACGCTCTCTGATCCTG
This sequence comes from Terriglobus sp. YAF25, assembly GCF_052113305.1. NCBI lineage: Bacteria > Pseudomonadati > Acidobacteriota > Terriglobia > Terriglobales > Acidobacteriaceae > Terriglobus > Terriglobus sp. YAF25. Next base: position 11,887 of record NZ_JBFRCY010000025.1, on the reverse strand, counting down.
AGGGCCGGCCGACGATCATGGAGCTTTTCGCCAAGTCGCCAAAGGCTCCGCGAGAACGGTTATATCCAGTCGGTCGTCTGGATTACCTTTCTGAGGGCCTGCTGATTCTTACCAACGATGGTGAACTGGCGAATGCGCTCTCCAAGGCCTCCAGTGGTGTGGCTAAAACCTATCTGGTGAAGATCTCCGGCCAGCCCAGCGAGCAGGCGCTGCACCAGCTTCGCGGCGGCATCATGATCGAGCGCGGCCGCCTGCAGGAGGGCGATCGCCGCAACCGTGTGCTGACACAGCCGGCTGAGATCGCGCTGACGCGCGGTGGCGAGAATCCCTGGTACTCGGTCACCCTGACCGAAGGACGGAACCGGCAGCTCCGCAAGATGTTTGAGGAGATAGGCCATCACGTCGAAAAGATCCGCCGTATCGCCTACGGTGGCCTGGTGCTGGATGTGGAGCCGGGTGAGTTCCGGGAGCTGACACCAGGTGAAGTCACTGCTCTCGGGCGTGCCAGCCAGGGCCGTAAGGTGGAACGCAAGAAGGTGCTCCCGGAGGCTGCCAAGCTGAAGGAACCAGCCAAGCCGAAGCGCAAGCCTGGAGCGAAGTCCAGCTTCAAGCCTGCAGGCCCCAGACGCCGTTCGCGCTAACCCTTCGTCGAATCGCTGGAACAAATCGCCAGTTCGGGCCCTATCCCGGAGGACGCCGGGGGCCCGACCCTCACAACGTTAGGGTCGGTTAGAAATTCCCAAAATCTGTAACAAAACACAATCGACGCAGACCGATTTGTAGCGACCATCCTAGGTCGCTACAAATCCTTTTTTTGTGTTTTCGATGTGACCAAAACTTCGGGCTAAAGCGTCTTCAAAATCGGCCGATTGTTTTAGAGCGGGACGTCTTTAACGTCCAGCGCAGCCCCGGTGACCGGCAGAGTACACCCGTGTGCATACAACTCGCAACCTGTTGTTAACACTGGCACTACCGGTTACTATCTTTCGATTTTTCATCAGATTGTTGATGACAAACCATACTCGGCTGGCATCTTATTCGTGTTCGTAGTTGTAGAAAGGAACACTGCAGTGCCAATTGAAAAAGCAACATTTGGTGCCGGGTGCTTCTGGGGCGTGCAAACACGCTTCGACGAGCTCTCCGGTGTGTTAGAAACAGCAGTCGGCTATGAGGGCGGCGCCCTTGAGCATCCAACGTATAAAGAGGTCTGCACGGACCGGACAGGTCATGCCGAAGTGGTTCAGGTCACCTTCGACCCAAGCCGTATCAGCTACGATCGCCTGCTCGATGCCTTTTTTTCCTTGCACGACCCAACGCAGTTGAATCGCCAGGGACCAGACTGGGGTACTCAGTACCGTTCAGTCATCTTCACCCACTCCGAGCAGCAGGCCAACGCAGCGCAGGCGAAGATCGCCGACCTGTCCGCCTCGGGATCCTACTCACGCTCCATCGTGACGTCCGTTGAGCCGGCGCAGACTTTCTGGAAAGCCGAGGAGTACCACCAGAAATATCTCGAAAAGCGCGGCATGGTCGCCTGTCACATCTGAGCGTCAGCCTCCCCCAAGTCAAGCATCGAATAGAAAAGAAGGGCCGGTAGATACCGGCCCTTCTTCTTTGTTACGTATTTGTTGTTTTCACTGCGTCGCCAGTTCCCCGACACGCTGGCCGTTGTGCCACACGCCAAGAATCTTCTCGGTGTTTTCGATCTGCGTGAGCGGATCGCCATCCAGCACCAGGAGATCTGCGGTCTTCCCAACGGCGATGACGCCGGTATCTGTCTGATGCAGCATGGCAGCTGATTTCGAAGTGGCGATGGTAATCGCCTGCATAGGAGTGAGTCCGGCCTGCACCATCAGTTGCAGCTCACGATGTTCGCTGACGCCGGGAATGCGTACAGGCTGCGCTCCAGCATCGGTACCGAAGCCGATATTCACACCTGCCTCTGCAGCGCGGCGAAGATTCTGCATCGCGGTGGCGAGATCCTGGCGCTTGATGGTGGTGCCACGGTCAGCAGCGATCTTGCCCTTGTAGACCGTATCAGCAAGACGGGTTGAGAGCTCCGGGCCTGCGGCCAGACGGACAAAGGTGCCTTCCAGAAATTCCGGATGGTCGAGGTAGGTGAAGGTTGATTCGTCGGCTGCGAGCGTTGGAATGTACCAGGTTCCCTTGGCCTTCATCGCGTCAATCAATTCCTGATCGATACCGGCATCGCGCACCGAGTGGGCAAGAATATTCACGCCGCTTGCAACCAGATCCTTGGCATCGGCGAGGTAATAAACATGCGCCGCAACGGGAAGCCGATGCTGGTGAGCCTCATCAATGACAGCCTTGTAAATCGCGGGATTCATGCTGGGGTGTGAGCCGCGCAGCGAATCTACCCAGACCTTGATAACGTCTACCTTCTGCTTCGCCATAGCGCGCACAGCCTCGCGCGCCTCTTCAGGATTCTTGACGCGATAGATGGCATCGTCTTTCACCGTCAGGGGAGGAGCTCCGCCTTCAATTGCAATGCCGCGGCCGGCTGTGAGCAGACGAGAGCCACCGATGAGGCCCTGCCGCTGACGCTTGCGCAGGTCATAAACCAGGTCAGGATTCAGGCCAAGAGAATTGACAGTGGTGACGCCGTAGCGCTGGTACAGATAGAGCTCGCCCACGACATTGGCCTCGGTGTAGGCGTCAGCCGAGCCTTCGGCCTTGTCGTGCAGCACCAGGCCAAGGTGGGCATGGCCGTCGATGAGGCCGGGAATCACTGTCTTACCGTTCCAGTTCAGCTCCTCCGCATGTCTGGGAGTCCTGATCTGCGCATTCGGACCTACCGCAACGATCTTCTTTTTGTGGATGACAATCGCCATGTCCTCCATGGGGGCGGCGCCTGTGCCATCAATCACACGTACACCGCGAAGCACGGTATTGTCTGGAATTGGATGGGTGTTGATGTGGTACTTCTCGCCTGCCAGGGCGGCTGTACTCATCCATCCTAAAGCGGCCAGGGCAAAAAACCGCAGGACTTGCTTCATGCGGACCTCGCTTATGTCCTTTCTTCTATTCAGAGCTTCTGATGCTCGAGGAGGCAGAATGGCCACAATTAGTTAGGGCGCCGCGCGTGATACGCTTGAAGCAGAGGTTGTGGATGGGGAGCGCCGCCGCAGGGTGGCGTGGCCAGAGACCAGCACAACCGGAGCTGTAGCGCAGTTCTTACTCTGGCTTGGATGGAAGGCAGATCGCTTTCCTCGCCATGTTGCACAGCACGCGTCCCGCGGACGATGGGTTTCTTACGTAAAACGCAGTGCTGCTCTACCGGTCGACGCAAACGCGCCGCCGCTGCGTTGTAGAAACCATACCCGTAAACGACATTCTTTTTGACGACAAAACATTCCACTGAATCCACGCCCAAGGTGCACTTCTCTGACTTCGCGATCTCGCCGGAGCTGAAGCAGCGCCTGGATGCAGCCAAATTTACTACTCCCACGCCGGTACAGGCGGGCGCTGTCCCTCCGGCTCTGGAGGGCAAAGATGTACTCGCCACCGCGGCCACCGGCACCGGAAAGACGCTCAGCTTTCTGATTCCCCTGATTCACCGCATGGAGACACAGGTTTCCACGGCCAACGTGAAAAAGCCGGTGCGTGCGCTGATTCTGCTGCCTACGCGTGAGCTTGCGATGCAGGTAATCGACAGCTACGCGAAGATCGAGCCCGCCGCCAAGAAGGACTCCGTCCTGGTCGTCGGCGGCCTGAGCGAAGGCCAGCAGCTTGATCAGCTTCGCCGCGGTCCGCGCCTGGTGGTCGCAACTCCGGGACGGCTGGAAGACTTTCTCAAGCGCGGCGAAGTCAGCCTGAAGCACGTTGAGATGCTGGTGCTCGATGAGGTCGACCGCATGCTCGACATGGGCTTCCTTCCCTCGATTCGCCGCATCGTCGGCGCGCTTCCGCGTCAGCGTCAGACCATGTGCTACTCGGCCACGCTGGATGCCAATATCGAGCACGTTCTGTCGGACTACGTGAAGCAGCCGGTGCGCATCAAGATCGGCACCACTAGCAAGCCAACCGACCGTGTCACACTGCGGGCCATTGTCGTCATGCAGGACCAGAAGCAGGCGCTGCTGGACCAGGAGCTGAACGAGCACGAGGGCAGCTTCCTTGTCTTCTCGCGCACCAAGCACGGGGCCGATCGGATCTCACGCAAATTGCAGAAGCTGGGACACGACGCCACGGTGATTCATGGCGACCGCTCGCAGTCGCAGCGCACCGCCGCCCTGAAGAGCTTCTCCGATGGCAATCACCGCGTCCTGGTGGCGACCGACGTTGCGGCTCGCGGTATCGACATCTCCCACATTGCGCACGTTGTGAACTACGACCTGCCCAACGCCTCTGACGACTTCGTGCACCGCATCGGCCGGACCGGACGAGCCGGCGCAACCGGTACCGCGACGACCTACGTGATGCCGCAGGAGCGCCATGAGGCCAAAAAGCTGGAGCGGGAGCTGGGATTTGCCTTCAACTGGATCGAGGCCGATCATAAGGCGCTCGAAAAAGAAGAGCGCAATAAGCCGGTCGACCTGGGAAACCTGGACCTTGGCAACATCGATGCTCTGTTGGCCCTGGAGAACCGTAGCTGGAAGAGCGATGGCGCTGCAGCGCCTGCCCCAAGCGGGAATAATGGTGGAGGCGGCCGTCGCAAGCGTCCGGCCAACCGTACCACTGGCAACCGTTCTGGCAACCGTTCTGGGGGCCGGCGCCGCCGGTAACACCAGAAAAGAAAAGGGGGGGATTTCCCCCACTTTTTCCGCCATGGGCGACATCCTAAAATAAAAACGAATGCCGGAAGAGATCATCACCGAGGCAACGCAGGCTCCTGCGGCCGAGACCCCAGCCCAAGCCGCAGTCCAGACTGTGGCGGAGCCCGCCGCCACTCCCGCGAAGGTGGACCCCAAGCGTCCTGACCCCGCGAAGGAAGAGGCGTCGCAGTCCCCATTCTCCATCCTTGTCGGGCAGGTCTACGAGGGGCCGCTGGACCTGCTTCTGGACCTTATCCGCAAACAGTCCATCGATATCTACGACATCCCGATCGCAAAGATCACCCAGCAGTTCCTGGCCTACTGCGAGCACATCAAGCAGACCGATGTGGATGCCGCCGGCGAGTTCATCTACATGGCCTCGCTGCTGATCCACATCAAGAGCAAGATGCTGTTGCCGCGCGAGGTTGCTGAGGTTGCTGCCGGCGAAGCTGAAGATCCCCGCCGCGAGCTGGTCGAACGCCTGCTGGAGCACGAGAAGTTCAAGGCCGCGGCGCAGATGCTGCTGCAGAAGCAGCAGATCGAAGAGGCTGTCTGGAGCAATCCGGGTCTGCGCGACTTCAAGCAGATCACCGAGGGTGACCGCGAGATCGCGGCCGACACGGTCGATCTGGTGCGCGTCTTCCAGGAGATCCTGGACCGCATGAAGAAGCGCCCGGTGCTGAACGTGGATGAGGAGTCCGTGACCGTGGCGCAGATGATCGACTATGTGAAGCGCCGCATGGTGATGGAAGACCGTCCAGTCTCACTGCGCAAGCTGCTGCTGAACACCCATTCGCAGCGCGCGCTCATCTGCATGTTCCTCGCGATGCTGGAGTTGGTGCGCCTTCAGGCTGTGCTGCTTCGCCAGGGAGAAGCCTTCGGCGACATCATGATCAAGAAGGCAGACGACTTCGACAAGGTGATGGAAGAGCAGCAGTCCGTCCGCGACGACTGGCGCTGAGGCTGATTAGATTCGGAACCCATACTCTGGGTGCCCCATTCACGCGTAGCGTGAGTGGGACATTCGAGCGAAGCTCGAACCGCTTTGTCTTGTGGTGAGCCAAGCTGTTCGAACATCCCACCCATCGCGTTGCGATGGATGGGGCACCCAGTGATTGGGTAGCTAAAAATGCCGTACCTGTGGTCTCTCCTGTGGCGGCGGCGTTGGGATAAACGAATCCTGCGGACCCGTCTTTTCGAGCGACCGTGAGACCATATCGCGCGATCCCAGGCCAATGGCTAGCGCCATCGTCAGTACGATACCGCCGAACAAAATGCCGAAGGCCAGCTCGATGATATTGCCGCCGATCTGCAGGTGGTCCAGGATCATGGCGGCGGTGAGCACCAGTACCAGCCACTTGATGYCGAGCGAAAGGAAGCGGGCGTACTGCAGCCTCATATTCACCGCGCCGATGAGCACCGTTCGCGCCAGGAAGCGTGCGGCGAGGTTGCCGATCAGGAAGATGACGATTGCGCCTACGGAGTGGGTGACGTAGGGCAGGAAAAAGACCGTCATCTGATCTTTCGAGTCGGCCGAGACGTCGAGCGTGGAGATGCCGATGATGCAGCCGAGCACGACGAATCCCCACAGCACGATGCGTGAGATCAGCAGGGTTGCGGATCGCCTTGGAGCGAAGTCCGAGACGCTGGTGGGCGCCCCGGTGCTGATGCGTTCGTCAAACTTGATCGCCATGAGGATGCGGCGTACTACCCATGCCAGTGCCGCGCCGATCAGGGTGCAGATCAGGATCGCCAGCATCAACGCCAGCAGACCGGGTAGCAGGCTGGCCAGCCGCGACAGAACACGGTGGGCGGAGCCGGAGAGGGCCTCTTGAATCTGTTGCCACATCGCGTTGGTCTCCTTTCGGTAACTCTTATCTCAGCAGAAAACGTTGGTTATGGATTGAAGCGGTCGGGCCAGCGCCAGCGCGAGACCAGATAGGGCTTATCGGAATCGAAGGCCGCAGCTAAGGCTTCGATATGGGCCTCTTTCCGTTCACCCAGAATGTAGCTCGCTACCCATGCCAGATATAGCGGCGTCAAAGCGCCCAGCAGATGCGCGCGATTGATGGTGCGCAGCCTCCAGGCCAGCAGGAAGTCATACACTATGCGGACCCAGAGTGCATCGGGCATGACGAAGTGCTGCTCTTCCAGGATCGACAGTTTCTTCAGGCCAAGCAGGGAGTTCGGCGGCAGCACGAGCGACCAGATCTCCGAGAGGTTCTTGTAGCCGATGCGGAAGGTCTCAATCATGGTGGTGACGTCAGGCTTGGGCGGCTCTGCACTGAAGACCAGAGGCTCGCTCCCGACCACGGTTGCCTGCGTTCGCGCGCGCTGCCAGTAGGTGGCGCGGCTCTCTACGTCGGAGAAGAGCGAACCCGCCACCATGGTGAGCAACTGGGTCAGGTCGGTGACCTCGGGAACTGGGAACGATCGCGTGTCCATCGCGACTTCCTGCGCATTGAAGCCGGCGGTCGCGGCTTCACCGACAGGCCACAGCAGAGCGTCATTCTGATTGGCGGCGGTGAATCGCTGTGCCGTCGCCGCCAGCCGTTCGCCCATCCGCAGGGAGAATGCAAAATCGAGCGGCTGCGGCGTGTGCACCTTGATGGAGAAGAGCGCCCGCGTGACCGGGGCCAGGATGGTGCTGGTCACCAGGCCGTCATAGGGTGAGGTCGTGTAGCGCGGAAGCACCAGATCAATGTTGTTTTCGATGGCAGCGGTGACCATGGCCCGCAAATTCTGCGGCGCCAGTGTCCACGAGCCCGAGGCCAGCATGAGGCAGCGCGGAGCCTGATACTCGCTCATCATCTTGTAGGCGTTGAGATACTCCGCGGCGGTGTGGATCCAGCGTGCGGGAGGAATAGCCGCAGGGGGAGTGACGGCAACCGTCGAAAACGGAAGGTCGATAGATTCTTCGTGACCGGGATACGCAACAAGTACCGGCAGGCCGGCGAGGACAGGCCGCAGATGGCTGAAGGTGGCACGTAACTGCTCGGCATCAAGCGGCGGCAGTGCAAGCAGAAGTGCAGGCGTGGTTGCCTGGGATGGGCTGGTCGAAGGTTGAGGGGCGGCGGTCGTAGACATCGTGCTCTCAAGCAAGTTTAGTTGCTGACACTGCCCGGATCGTTACCTGTTTCGGGAGGTCCCGGCACTTCTTCTACGGGATGCCCCATCGGCTCGGTCATTAGCAGCAGATCCCGGGCCGGTTCCTGGTGCTGCTGTTGCGTCATCCTATCCAGCTGCGGAGGGGCCGGCTGCAGCTCCAGCCAGAAAAAGCTGTATGGCGCCAGAGTCAGCCGGTATGGAGCATCCGTAATGAGGGGGAAAGGAACGTACCCCAGCATCTCCACCGGCATCAGGCCGACAAAGCGTGACAGATCCAGAGAGACCGGCTGCGCGAAACGCGACAGGTTGGCGACGCATACTATGCGCTCGCCATCATACTCCCGGATATAGGCCAGCACCTTGCGGTTATCCGGGGTAAGGAATTCGAGCGCCCCCCGGCCAAAGACCTGGAAGAGCTTACGCAGAGCCACCATGTTGCGGGTCCAGTGCAACAGGGAAGAGGTGTCCGTCTGCTGGGCCTCCACATTGATGGTCTGGTAACCCCACACCGGGTCCATGATCACGGGCGAATAGAGCTTCTCCGGATTCGCGCGGGAAAAGCCGGCATTGCGGTCTCCCGACCACTGCATCGGAGTGCGTACACCATTGCGGTCGCCCAGGTAGATGTTGTCACCCATGCCGAGCTCGTCCCCGTAGTAGATGATGGGTGTCCCCGGAAACGAAAGCAGGATCGAGTTCAATAGCTCGATGCGGCGGCGGTTGTTGTCGACCAGTGGCGCCAGGCGGCGGCGAATGCCCACATTGATGCGCATGCGCGGGTCAGCCGAGTAGGCCAGGTACATGTAGTCGCGCTCATCGTCCGTCACCATCTCCAGCGTCAGCTCATCGTGATTGCGCAGAAACAGGGCCCACTGGCAGTTGTCCGGAATAGGAGGCGTGCGCGTCATGATGTCGGTAATGGGAAGCCTGTCCTCCTGCCTTAGCGCCATGTAGATGCGCGGCATCAGGGGAAAGTGGAAGCACATGTGGCATTCGTCGCCATCGCCGTAGAAGGGACGCACATCATCGGGCCACTGGTTGGCTTCCGCCAGCAGAAACCGGTTGGTGTACTCGTTGTCGATGATGGCGCGGATCTCCTTGATGATGGCGTGGGTCTCGGGCAATGCATCGCAACGGGTGCCCTCGCGTTCAACGAGGTAGGGAATGGCATCCAGGCGGAAGCCGTCTACTCCGAGATCGAGCCAGAAACGCATCGCTTTGACCACTTCATCGAAGACGAGCGGATTGTCAAAATTGRGGTCCGGCTGGTGGTGGAAGAAGCGGTGCCAGTAGAACATGCCCACCTCGTCGTCCCAGGTCCAGTTGGACTTCTCTGTGTCCTTGAAGATGATCGGTACGCCGGGGTACTTTTTGTCGGTGTGTGACCAGACATAGAAGTCACGTTCCGTGGAACCCTCCGGAGCCTTACGTGCGCGCTGGAACCACGGATGCTCGTCGCTGGTGTGATTGATGACGAGCTCGATCAGCACCTGGATGCCGCGCCGGTGGGCCTCTGTCAGGAAGAGCTTGAAGTCTTCCAGGGTGCCGTAGGCCGGATGGACGGCGGTATAGTCGGCGATATCGTAGCCGTCGTCCCGCAGCGGGGAGGGAAAGAACGGCAAAAGCCAGATGCAGGTAATACCGAGGTCCTGCAGATAGTCGAGCTTGGAGACAAGGCCCGGGAAATCACCGATGCCATCATTGTTCGAGTCACAGAACGCCTTAACGTGTAACTCATAGATGATGGCGTCTTTGTACCAAAGCGGATCGTTTGCGCTGCCAGCCTTCTTCACAGGGGGTCGTGCCTCGTTCATGACGGTCACTCCGTTGGATGCGGTCTGCCGCTCCGGCGTCACGCGGCATCGAAGATGCTGCCCAGATACTTTCGCGACCGCACCTTTCGGACTGCGATGACGATACAGTTCCTCTCGAATGGAATTTCATTTGCGGGTCAGATGCTGATTCCGTTCTTCCTTATTCGCGCATGTGGGGAGTCGCCTTCGACAACGCGCCTGATGCTCACCCCAATGGGATTGGGAATGCTCTGCTCCTATCCCATGATGGGAACGCTGACACAACGCTTCGGCCTTCGCCGCGTCTCGTCCTATGGAGCCTTGCTCTCGCCGGCGGCAACACTTCCATTTCTGTATCTCAGCCGGCATGGCCTCGTGACATCCATGCTGGCGGTAACACTCTTCCTCCGCGGTATGGCGATGGGAGCCATCGGAATACCATCAATCTCAGCGGCGTATGCTGCGGTTCAGCGGGAACAGCTTCCCATGGCCACCACCACGCTGAATATCGTGCAGCGTCTCGGCGGACCTACGCTGACCACACTACTCGCAACCTTTGTTGCCTGGCGCATGACGTTTGCCTCGTCCATCGTATTTCCGGCGGCGTTCGCGCTGCTGTCCGCTTTTCATATCGCGCAGTGGCGGCGACCAGCCGGCGACCTCGCGAACTGCCCAGTGGAAAAACCGCCTCCTGACGCTTGTTTTCTACCGTTTAGTCTCCTGCAGCAGCCATCCAACCCCGCCAGCGAAATTCGCTTCTTAAGGTGCAGACCTTAGTGTGTCCCAAGGACCGAGACATGCCATCACGGAAAGTAGAGAAGAATGGCCCGCATCCCCACGTCCACTTATCGTCTGCAGCTGCATGCAGGCTTCGACTTTGACCACGCTTCCGCCGTTGCGGACTACCTGCACGATTTAGGTATCACGCACATTTACTGTTCGCCGTATCTGCAGGCTGCACCCGGGTCCATGCACGGCTACGACGTTGTCGATCACCAGAAGGTGAACGAGGAGCTCGGCGGTATCGAGGGCCACGGACGCCTGCGCTGGCGCCTGGGTGAACTTGGCCTCGGGCAGATTCTCGACATTGTGCCGAACCACATGGCGTTGGGGCCGGAAAACCGGCTCTGGTGGGACGTGCTGGAGAACGGGCCAGCGTCGCGTTTCTCGACGTGGTTCGACATTAATTGGCATCAGGAAGAGGCCAAGCTGCAGAACAAGGTGCTGGTGCCGATCCTTGGCGACCAGTACGGCAAGGTTCTCAGCGATCGTCAGATCGGGGTCGCGCGCCGCGGCGCCGGCTTCGTGGTGCTCTACATGAAGAATGAGTTCCCCGTGGCGCCACGCTCGCTCTACGGCCTGTTGCAGCGTGCCGCGGAGTATGCGCGTAGCGATACCCTGAGCTTTATCGCCGACTCGTTTGCCCGCCTGCCCGCACCGGAAGCGACGGACCGCAGTGTCGCCGTCAACCGCCATCGCGACAAGACCGTCATCTACGCTCTGCTGGAACGTCTGTGCGCTGAAGACGGCAACATCTGCCGTTCGATCGATCAGGCGGTCGCGGACCTGAACAACAACATCGATGCCCTGGACGATCTGCTGAACCAGCAGAACTATCGCCTCGCCTACTGGCGTACGGCAGACCAGGAGCTTGGCTACCGGCGCTTCTTCGATGTGAACACGCTCATCGGCCTGCGTGTCGAACGTGAACACGTCTTCGAAGAGACTCATGCGCTGATTCTGCAGTGGTTGAGAGAGGGTGCGCTCGACGGCGTGCGTGTCGATCACCCCGACGGCCTGCGCGATCCCCAGGGATACTTCCGGCGTCTGCGCGAACAGGCTCCCGATGCGTGGATCATCGGCGAGAAGATCCTCGAGTCAGGTGAGTGGCTGCGCCAGGAATGGCCCATTCATGGCACCAGCGGGTATGACTTTCTGAATGTGTGCAATGGCCTGCTGGCGCATGGTCCGGGCCTGGAAGAGATGACTACCATCTACTCCGACTTCACACATGAACCTATCGACTTTGAAGATGTGGCGCATGAGAAGAAGCATCATGTCACGCAGGAGGCTCTGGGCTCGGACGTCAATCGTCTTGCAGCGCTTCTCGTGGAGATCTGCGAAAACAATCGTGATCGCCGCGACACGACGCGTGCCGAGATCCGCCGCGTCATCCGCGAGGTGGCGAGTTGTTTCCAGGTCTACCGTACC
>NZ_JBFRCY010000024.1:0-19211 GCF_052113305.1 Terriglobus sp. YAF25 | reverse complement strand
TCAGCGCATAGAGCCGTGGCTGATGCCCGTACTTGTGCTGCGGCTGGGCATTCACGTGGAGGTAGTCGGTCAGCTTGGCGCGAAAGTCGGGCATCGGGTCTCCGGCGGTAGAGTTAGGCGGGTTCCTGCTGTGTCATGCAGTGCAGCGCACCCAGACCCCAGATGAAGTCGCCGCAGTGGATCCCCACGACTTCGCGATCAGGGAAGCAGTCTGCGAGCGTATTGAGCGCAATGCGATCATTCTTGTCATTGAACGTGGGCACCAGCACCAGGTTGTTCGCGATGTAAAAGTTGGCGTAGCTGGCGGGCAGGCGCTGACCTTCGAAGAGGACCGGCGACGGCATGGGCAATTCAATGATCTGGAAGGGCTCACCCTTCAGATTCCTCGCGCTGCGCAGGCGATCAAGGTTCTCGGCCAATGGAAGATGATTCTCGTCGTGGGTGTTGTGCTCCACGGTGGTGACGATGGTGTTCGTTCCGACAAAGCGGGAGATATCGTCGATGTGGCCATGCGTGTCGTCGCCGGCGCAGCCGCGGTTGAGCCAGACCACCTGCTCGATGCCCAGGTACTCCTGGAAGGCCTGCTCCAGTTGCTCGCGAGAGATGCCAGGGTTGCGCTGCTGCACCTCGGAGAGCAAGCATTCCTCAGTGGTGAGCAGGATGCCCTCACCGTTGGTGTCAATGGAGCCACCCTCAAGCACCAGGCGATGCGTTCCAACGTGGGGTTCGAAGGCCGGCATATCGTAGAGCTCGGCGACCTGTCCCGGGATGCGGTCATCGTTGTGCCAGTTGGGATATTTGGCCCAGGCGTTGAACCTCCAGTTGGTGATGGCAAGTTCGCCCTTCGGGTTCTTCACGAAGATCGGACCGGAATCACGCAGCCAGACACGGTCGGTCTTCCAGAGATGGAAGTGTAGCCGGGCGAGGTTTGCCCCGGCGCGGCGCAGGATGTTACGCGCACGCTTTTCGGCGGCGGTGTCGTTGACCAGGATGTTAACGTCCTCCACCCGCGAGAGGTGACGGACGATCTCGGCATAGACCCAGGGAATTGGCAGGAACTTGTCCGGCCAGTCCTCGGCGTTATGCGGCCAGGCAATCCAGGTCGAGGTATGGGGAGCCCACTCGGCGGGCATGCGGAAGTTCTTTTCGCGGGGTGTTGTCATTCTTTCCTTTTTCAATTCTACGGACTAGCGTGACTCGATCCAGTCCCGGAAATCGTGCAAGACGTCAGGTGTCAGCTCAAGGATTGCTTCGCTCAGTGCTGCGTTCCCTTTGGAAATTGCGAACGCCGCGAGTACATAGACAAGTTGTGACGAATCGAAATTGCGCGAATGTGTTTTACCTGAAATCTCGGACAGTTTCGCGATTGCCCCAAAATAGTCCTCTTTCAGATCGAGAGGTACATCCATAGCGGCTTTCTGGCGGCAAATCTCCACCCATGTCGGGAAGAGAAAAAAATCGATGGGGTTTGCAATGGATCGGACTCTAGTAGCGCAATGACGTGGGGTACAGCGGCAAATGAGGCGTCGTACACATCACCTTGGTGGGCAAGTGAACTCCAAATTGAAAACCAGGGTTCTTCTTGCCCCTCAGACGTTGGAAATGCTCCCAACGCTCCCAGAAGCTGTGGGATGTCGGAAGCATTTCCATATGCGTGTGTCAGGTTCGCCCAGCGCGGACTTTCCAGACTCAACATAGCGGTCCTAGTCGATAAACCGGCTGGTTATGTTGCCGTAGGCGTCGATGCGGCGGTCACGGAGGAAGGGCCAGTGCTGGCGCGTCACCTCGACCAGCTGCGGATCGAGATCGGCGATCAGGATGTCTTCCTCATCGTGTGCAGCCTGCTTCAGGATGCGGCCGAAGGGATCGGCAATGAAGCTGCCGCCCCAGAACTCGAGACCTGCGCCTTCGGGTCCCTTGATGCCGTTGACGTCGCCCTGTTCGTGCCCTACGCGGTTCACTGAGCAGACGAAGACGCCGTTCGCGATAGCATGGGCGCGCTGAATGGTCTGCCAGGCATCGTACTGTGCCGTACCGAACTCTTCCTTCTCGCTGGGATGCCAGCCAATGGCGGTGGGGTAGAAGAGGATGTTCGCTCCCTGCAGCGCGGTGATGCGGGCGCCCTCCGGATACCACTGGTCCCAGCAGACCAGCGTGCCGATATGCCCGGCGGAGGTCTTCATGGCCTTGAAACCCAAATCTCCCGGAGTGAAGTAGAACTTTTCGTAGTAGAGCGGGTCATCCGGGATATGCATCTTGCGGTAGATGTCCTGAATGTTGTGTTCGGCCGTCGAGGCCGGGTCCAGGATGGCAGCGGTGTTGTGATACAGACCGGGAGCGCGGCGCTCGAAGAGCGAGGCCACGATAGTGACCTTGTGTTCGCGGACGATGGCCGACAGGCGCTCTGTCGAGGGGCCGGGGATCGATTCGGCGATAGAAAACAGGGCGTGGTCTTCACGCTGACAGAAGTACTGGGCGCGGAAAAGCTCCGGCAGGCAGATCAGCTGGGCGCCTTCTCTGGCGGCTTCAACAACGAGCGAGGCGGCCTTCTCGAGGTTGGCATCGGTGGAGGCGACGCAGGACATCTGGATCAGTGCGGTACGGGTCGACTTCATAGCTCCCTCCAGTTTCTCAGATTCGAGCGAAAGGACTATAAATCGAGTCTTGATTTCTGATAGCTTTGAAGCGAGGACGGGCCACGACGCCCGGCCTTCAGGGTTTCTCCCAACACAATTCACGCTTTACCTGCGGCGGCTGTGGCCGTTGGCGCAGGAGACTAGAAGGAGTCGTATGTCCGGCGAATACCGTGATTTTCTGGAGCTCAGCTACGCGGAGCTCGAAGACCTGAACCTCGCAGCCAAAGAGCAGCGCAAGAAGCGCGTGGCGGCCGACGTTATTCAGGAAGAGCGTCTGAAGTATCTGACCGATGAAAAGCGCATCAAGGCTGTCACCGTGGTCTTCAGCGATCTGGAAGGCCGCCTGCACACGCTGGATTATGACAAGAAGTTCCTGGTTAAGAGCTACGACAACCTGACCTTCGACGGTTCGTCGATCCGCGGCTTTACCGCGCAGCGTGAGTCCGATCTCCGCCTTGGCATTGACTGGAGCGCCTTCTACTGGACCCCGGCCGACATCTTCGGGCCAGGCAAGGTCATCGTCTTCGGTGAAGTGATCGACAAGAACGGCGGCACCTACTCCGCCGACCTGCGCGGCGTGCTGAAGGCCTTCGCGAAGGAACAGTTCCAGAAGAACGGCTACACCCTGAACGCCGCCAACGAGATCGAGGGCTTCCTCTTCGAGGGCGTGGACGCAGAGCGCGCCTTCCACCAGACCGGCAAGTTCGAGTACGTCAACCAGGGCGGCTACTACCACTCGCTGCCCGGCGATCCGCTGCGTGAGTTCATCGATACCACCGCCGAGGTTCAGCGTGCGATGGGCTTCGAGAACGAGAAGGACCACCCCGAGGTTGCGCCTTCGCAGTTCGAGATCAACTACACCTACGGCGAAGTCGTTGCAGCCGCCGACCAGATCCAGCTCTACAAGCTGATCTGCCGCCAGGTCGCTACCCAGATGGGCATGACGGCCAGCTTCCTGCCCAAGCCGGTGACCGGCGTCAACGGCAGCGGCATGCACACCAACATCTCCATCACCAAGGGCGGCAAGAACCTGTTCTGGGATCCAAAGGGACAGGAGAAGATCTCGGCCATGGCGTGGAAGTTCGTTGACCGCATCCTCACCCACGGCAACGACATCTGCCTTCTGCTGAATGCCAGCGTGAACTCCTATCGCCGTCTTGATCCGCACTTCGAAGCTCCGAACCAGATCAAGGCTTCGGCGACCGACCGCGGATCGATGGTCCGTATCCCGATCGGCAACGAGAAGTCGGCCCGCGTCGAGGTTCGTTCGGTGGGACCGGATGCCAACCCCTACGCCGTGCTGCTCTCCTGCTTCAAGACCGGCCTTGAGGGCGACATCTCGAAGATCAAGAACCTTCGTCAGGCCGAGCGTTACCTGCCGGACAACATCTACACGGCGCTCGACAACTTCCGTAATGCGGAGTGGACCAGCACCCTGCTGGGCGAGGATGTGAAGGCCCGCTATGCGGACCTGAAACAGGCTGCGGCCGATCGTTGCCCGCGCCTGCTGGGCACCATCGTGAAGAGCAGCGAAGTGCAGTTCCACCACGACGTGTACAACCAGCTTCTGTGGGGCCAGTTCTAAAACTGCCGCAGATCAGACAGAGACGCCCGGCTTCGGCCGGGCGTCTTCTTTGTTTGTCATTTCGTAGCGACCGAAGGGAGCGGAGAAATCTGCTTCTCGCCCCATCGTTTCTGTAGGCTCTCTGGCTCTGGCAGGTTGCGCGATAATCGAATTCTTTGTGCGAATTTTGCATACCCCTCTTCGCCGGTGATACCTTTGAAGTGCACAAATTTCACCGGAGAATCCTGATCATGCAAGAGAGCTACAACGGTATTGCGGTCCCTAAGGACGGCGAGGCGATTCAGTACGTCGATGGCAAATACATCGTGCCCGACAAGCCCATCATTCCGTTTATCGAGGGTGACGGTACCGGCCGCGATATCTGGAAGGCCTCACAGCGTGTGTTCGATGCAGCCGTAGAGAAGGCATACGGCGGCAAGCGTCAGGTGAAGTGGTATGAGGTTCTGGCCGGTGAGAAGAGCTATCGCCAGACCAGCAACTGGCTGCCCGATGACACCGTGAAGGCGACTGTTGACTACCGCGTCTCAATCAAGGGACCGCTGACGACTCCGGTAGGCGGCGGTATCCGCTCGCTGAACGTGGCTTTGCGTCAGTTGATGGATCTGTATAGCTGCGTCCGTCCGGTGAAGTACTACACTGGTGTGCCCAGCCCGGTGAAGCACCCTGAGAAGTGCAACATCGTGATCTTCCGTGAGAACACCGAGGACATCTACGCCGGCATTGAGTTCCGCGAGGGAACGCCCGAGGCCCAGAAGTTCGTCAGCTTCGTGAACGACGAGATGCTGAAGGGCAGTAAGAAGAAGGTTCGCCTGGATTCAGGCGTAGGCGTGAAGCCCATCTCCATCACCGGTTCCAAGCGCCTGGTGCGCGCGGCCATCGACTACGCCATCAAGAATGGCCTTAAGACGGTCACGCTGGTGCACAAGGGCAACATCCAGAAGTTCACCGAGGGCGCCTTCCGTGAGTGGGGCTACGAGGTCGCCACGCAGGAGTTCCGTGACCAGACTGTCACAGAGCGTGAGAGCTGGATCCTGGGCAACCTGGACGCCAACCCCAATCTCACACCGGAGGAGAACGCTGCCCTGGTCGAGCCGGGCATCGAGTTTGCTCCGAAGGAGTTCGGCGACAGCGTTATTGCCGAGGTCAAGCAGGTACTGGCCGAGATCGGCGCATCGCACGGCGGCGGCAAGTGGAAGTCGAAGATCATGGTGAACGATCGTATCGCCGACTCGATCTTCCAGCAGATCATCATCCGTCCCAGCGACTATCAAGTCCTCGCGACGACGAACCTGAACGGCGACTATATCTCCGACGCTGCCGCGGCGCAGGTCGGCGGTCTGGGCATCGCTCCGGGCGCCAACATCGGTGATGGCTACGCCGTCTTCGAGGCGACCCACGGTACGGCACCGAAGTATGCGGACAAGGACGTCATCAATCCCGGCAGCGTAATGCTCTCTGGCGTGATGATGTTCGACTTTCTGGGTTGGACGGAAGCTGCTCGTCTGATCGAGAACTCCATGGAAGAGACCATCAAGCAGAAGTTCGTGACCTACGACTTCGAGCGTCAGATGGAGGGTGCGACCAAGGTGAAGACCAGTGAGTTCGCCACCCGCATGATCGAGAACATGGACAAGGTCGCCAGCAAGTAAGCTTAAACGTTCTCCGTTAGCTCTGGAGCGTTTCCTCGTGGGAGTACAGTAGGGCTTCTGCATCCTTGGGGCGTTTTCCGCAATGAAAACGTCGTTGTGCGCTCTCCCGGGATATCCAGCAACGAGGAAACGCTCTTAACCGGCGCGCCTTGCAGCAAGCAGGGCGCGCCTTTGTCTTAAGGGATACAAATGTCGATTGAAATTGCCCCGCGGGAGCGGGTAGACGTCGTGTTGATTGGCGCCGGTGTGATGTCGGCGACGCTGGGAACGCTGCTGCGCCAGGTTGATCCATCGCTGTCAATCGTCTGTTTCGAGAGCCTGGACCGCGTGGCGGCCGAGAGCAGCGATGCCTGGAACAACGCCGGCACGGGCCACTCCGCGTTCTGCGAGCTGAACTACACGCCGCAGAAGTCGGACGGCTCAGTAAGCATCTCCAAGGCCATCCAGATCAACCAGCAGTTCCAGGAATCGCTGCAGTTCTGGACGTATCTGGTTGAGCAGGGAAAGATTACCTGCCCGCACGAGTTCATCACCAAGGTGCCTCATCTTAGCTTCGTTACGACGGACAAAAGCGTCAGCTTCCTGCGCAAGCGGTACGAGGCGCTAAGCAAGAACCTGCTCTTCCGCGATATGGAGTACACCGAGGACAAGGCCAAGATCGCTGAGTGGATTCCGCTGATGATGGAGGGCCGCGATATGAGCCGCTCCATGGCCCCACCTCGACATGCGCATGACCGGCGGCAAGAAAGAGCTGCTCTTCGGGCCGTACGCGGGCTTCACGACCAAGTTCCTGAAGCACGGATCGTATCTGGACATGATCAAGTCGGTGAGGCCCAGCAACCTGTATCCGATGATCAAGGCCGGTCTCGATAACGTCGACCTCACCAAGTATCTGGTGAAAGAGGTCATGCAGTCTCCGCAGGACCGCCTGAAGAGCCTGCGCAAGTTCGTTCCCAATGCCCGCCTGGAAGACTGGGAGCTGGCGATCGCAGGACAGCGAGTGCAGATCATCAAGTCGCATGCGGAGAAGGGCGGTGTGCTCGAGTTCGGCACCGAGGTCATTCGTGACAACGAGGGCTCCATTGCGGCACTGCTGGGTGCATCGCCCGGTGCCTCGACCGCGGTCAGTATCATGCTGGGCATGCTGCAGAAGGGGATTACGGTCATCAAGCCGGAGCTGGCGAAGACAAGGCTCGCGGAGCTGATTCCATCGTTCGGCAAGAAGCTCGATCAGGAGCCGGCGTTGCTGGACCAGATCACGGCGCAGGCGCGCACCGCGCTCCGCATCGGATAGAGCATTTTCCCTGTAGGTGTAGTGCGGGCTTGTGCATCTATGGGCGTTTTCCCTCAATGAAAACGCCACTGCACGCCCCTTCCGGGATACCCAGTAACAGGAAAAATGCTCTAAGCGAACCGCAACCCCTTTTGGACTTCAAGGCTTGAGAATGGTAGGGTGTTGGCCGAGAGGACCGGAGGGGTTTCTGCGTGCGGAAAAAAATCACGATTGTTGGAGCAGGGAACGTAGGCGCAACGGCTGCAAACTGGATCGTAGGAAAAGAACTCGGTGATGTGGTGCTGCTCGATGTGACCGAAGGCATTCCACAGGGCAAGGCTCTGGACCTTCTGGAGGCCATGCCGATCGAGAAACGCGACTGCTCCATCATCGGTACAAACGACTATGCGGAGACGGCAAACTCCGATGTCGTCGTGATTACGGCAGGCATTCCCCGTAAGCCGGGCATGAGCCGAGATGACCTGCTGCAGACTAACTTCAAGATCATGAGCGACGTGGTGACGAAAGTTGCCGCCGGCTCGCCCAACAGCATCCTGGTCGTTGTCTCAAATCCGCTCGACGCCATGGCACAGACGGCCTTCAAACAAAGTGGTTTCCCCCGCGAACGCGTGATCGGCATGGCGGGTGTTCTGGACTCGGCTCGCTTCCGGACCTTCATTGCGGAAGAGCTGCATGTCTCCGTCGAGAACGTTACGGCGTTCGTCCTTGGTGGTCATGGTGACACCATGGTGCCGCTTCCGCGTTACTCCACCGTCGCCGGCATCCCGATCACAGAACTCATCGCTCCGGACCGTCTGGAGGCCCTGGTGCAGCGGACGCGCGATGGTGGTGCGGAGATCGTCAAGCATCTCAAAACCGGCTCGGCGTACTACGCTCCTTCTGCCGCCGCAGTGGAGATGGTGGAAGCCATTCTGAAGGACAAGAAAAAGATCCTGCCTTGCGCGGTCTATCTGCAGGGCGAATACGGCATCAATGGTCTGTACGTCGGTGTTCCGGTCAAGCTCGGCGAGAAGGGCATGGAACAGATCATCGAGATCAAGCTCACGCCCGAGGAGCAGGCTGCGCTGAACCGCAGTGCGGATGCCGTAAAAGAGCTGTGTGACGTGATCGGCATGGCCTAGAGCATTTCTCCTGTTGCTGGGTAGCCCGGAAGTGGAGTGCAGCGGCGTTTTCATTATGGAAAACGCCCATAGATAACGAATCCCTACACTACACCTACAGGAGAAATGCTCTAGCAATCAGAGACAAAATAAGAAGGCCCGCCGTTGCTGGCGGGCCTTCGTGTGTCTGTGCAGCGGTTAGGCGACGCGCTCGATGAGCAGGGAGTCGATCGTGATGTCCTTCTTCGGGCGATCCATAGCGGCTGTGGAGGCCTTGCTGATCTTCTCCACAACGTCGTAGCCCTCGACAACCTCACCGAAGATGGTGTGGCGGCCGTTCAGCCAGGTGGTGGGAGCAACGGTGACGAAGAACTGGCTGCCGTTGGTGTTCGGGCCGGCATTGGCCATGGCCAGCTTGCCCTTCTCCTGGAAGCCGTGCGGGCTGCCTTTGGTCTCATCTGCGAAGCGGTAGCCGGGACCGCCCATACCGGAGCCCTCGGGATCGCCGCCCTGAATCATGAAGTCAGGGATCACGCGATGGAAGACGGTGCCGTCGTACAGCTTGGCGCCCTTCTTCGAAGGGGAGTTCCAGTCTTTGGTGCCTTCGGCCAGGCCGATGAAATTGGCGACGGTCTGCGGTGCGTCCTTCTCGAAAAGGCTGCAGACGAAGGTTCCCTCAGAGGTATTGAAAACGGCATACGTGCCGGGGGTGCGAGTCGACATGTGTAATTCTCTCCTTGCGGTAGAGCATTTTTCCTGTAGATGCAGTGCGGGGCTTGTGCGTCTACGGGCGTTTTCCTCAATGAAAAACGCCGCTGCACGCTTCTTCCGGGATACCCAGCAACAGGAAAAATGCTCTAGTCAGGATACAGGAACCTAGGGCAGCTATTTCGTCTGCGGTGTGGATGGAGCGGCAGCAGGCGACGCCATGGGATCCGGCGGCAGGGGCTGCCCTTCGGGAACGATGGTGACCTTGTTGATGGTCACCGGTGTCAGCGGTTTGTCGTTGGGATTGGTAGGAACCCTGGCGATGGACTGGACCATAACGACGGAGTGCTCGTCGCACTGGCCGAAGATGGTGTGCTTTCCATTCAGTTCCATAACCGGAGCCTCGGTGATAAAGAACTGGCTCCCATTGGTGCTGGGGCCGGAATTGGCCATGGCCAGACGTCCCGGCTGGTTGAAGGTGAGGGTCGGCGTGATCTCATCGGCGAAGAAGTAGCCCGGGTCGCCGGTGCCATTGCCGGCGCGGTCGCCGCCCTGGATCATGAACCGGGGAATCACCCGATGAAAGGTGGTGCCGTCGTAGAAACGCGTGTTGTGCATGCGCTTCTGACTGACCGGGTCGAGCCAGTCTTTGGTGCCTTCGGCCAGACCGACGAAATTGGCAACGGTGACGGGCGCTTCCTTCTGGAAGAAACGGCAGGTCAGCCGCCCCATGGAGGTATCGATGACGGCCGTGGGGCCATTCGGGATGGCGTCACGGACGATCTGAGCGGTAGTGCTCGGCGTGTCCGGCAGATCGTCGACCGGCTTGGGCGGGGTCGGCGTCTGCTGCTGGGCAAACGCGGTGGCAGCGAGCGAAACACTAAGGACGAAAGCACGAACCATCACCCTATAAGGGTACAAGGTGAGGCGTACTTTCGTCCCCTGGGGGGTGGATGACACTCCCTAGTGTCAGAGAGCTCCGACGGTCTCGATGACGGCGGTCGTCGGTGTGGCAGATGGTGGAGTGGGAGGGTCAGGGGCTACCAGAAAACGCCGCGACAGAGCCGAGGCGAAGACACCTGTCTCGTCGTGGTGTGAAGTCCGGCGATGGATGTGCAGATATTCGTGCTGGAAGACACGCGAAATCGCTCTCGCCATGGCATCGATGCGTTGTTCCGGCTTCATCGGCGCAATCGCGTCGTTGATCGTCAGAGCGATCTCTTCGCAATCAATCAGGATGTAGTTGATCGGCTCGCCTTTCACAAAGGGGACGGAACCCAGCGCTCGAGGAATATGCGGTGCAGGCATCTGGGGAAGCACATCGCATGAGCCCGTGAAGCGCAGGAAGAGTATCTCAGGGAAATCGACTGCCAGAGGTGGAGTCTGCGAGAGATAGAAGATTGGGGAAGGTTGACCGGGATTTACTTCCCGCAGCCGAATTTGTATCTCGGTTGCAACTGCGTTTGCAAACTCTGGGCGGAAATTTCCTACCCTATCTGGTTTGAGAATGAGCGCGGGCTGCGAGTAGTGTTGCGCGTGAGCCAGGAGACAGGCGGACAGCAGAACAAGGAACCCAAAAATCAACGAACACCGAGGAAAAACTTTCATGACAACTTACCCGTGGCCATTTAGACCGCCGGATACGATGCTCCTCGGTTAGTACTTTTGTAAAGAGTAAGGAGAGAATTTTTTTGATTATTTTTTAGTTCGGGAATATAGCCTGATTACTTGGCAACTATTCCCGAACTATCTCGATCTTAGATGGATTTAATCGAAAACTTACTCAAGAGATAGAGATAACGTTACTGAAACGAAGGCTCGGCCTTCGCCTGAACCTCGCGGAAGACACGGATCAGGTTGCCGCCGAGCAGTTTCTTCATGTCATCCGCGGTATATCCGCGGGCCATCAGGGCTGCCGTAATCTTTGGCAGATCGGCTGCGGAGTCGATACCTCCAGGCGGCTGCGGAATGCCGTCGAAGTCAGTACCGATGCCTACATGGTCGATGCCGGCCACCTTGATGACGTGATCAAAGTGATCGATCAGCGAATCGAATGGTGCGCGTCCCACCTTTGCCGCATATTTGCGATCGATCGCGTCAGATGCCGTGTAGGGAACTGGAATGCCTTTGGCGTGGTATTCGGCTTCGAGTGCGTCCTGTTCTTTCTGGCGGTCGGCCTTGCAGTCGTTCCAGGCCTGTCTCCACTTCTCGTCGATGAAGGCAGGGAACAGGTTCACCATCACTACGCCGTTCGTTTTTGCGACAGCGCGAAGCTGGTCGTCAGTAAGGTTGCGACCGGCCTGAGTCAGGGCTCGTGCTGAGGAGTGAGATGCCAGCAGCGGAGCTTTGGTGACCTCAACCACGTCCCAGAAGGTCTTGTCGGCAACGTGCGAGATGTCAACCATCATGCCCAGGCGGTTCATCTCCGCGACGACCTGTTTGCCGAAGTCGGTCAGCCCGTTGTGGTGCTTTACGGTGGGGTCGTCGATATCGCCCGAGGAGTCTGCCCAGTCATTGGTATTGGACCAGGTGAGGGTCATGTAGCGAACCCCGAGGCGGTAGTAGTCACGCAGCAGGCCGAGGTTGTTCTCGATGGAGTGGCCGCCCTCAATCCCCATGCAGGCGACGAACTTGCCGGCCTTATGCGCGGCGAGAATCTCGTCGGGTGTACGGCACAGCGCCATCTTGTCCGGGTGTTTGCGCACCTGTTCCAGAACCCCGTCGATCAAGGAAAGAGTGCGTACCGCCGAACGGTTGGCCGGATACTGCGATGGATCGACCCAGATGGAGAAAAACTCGGCGTCGAGGTTGCCCTTTTTAGCGGATTCGTAGTTCACCATGCCGCCGTTCAGCGGCTCAAAGAAATCCCAGTTTTCGTCGACAAAACGCTGTGGTGTGTCGGCGTGGGTGTCAATGACGAGAGCTTCGGCGTGAACTTTGGCGGGATCTGATTGCATAGCCTTCTTTCGAGTTACGGTCTGCTGGCTGTAAACGGTGGATACCAGGAACAGGCTTCCAGCAGCGATGGCGATGGGGAGAGAGAGTCTCATGGGCAGTTGGATCGGTGCTGCTCTATGGTAGCGGTTCTCGCTAAGAGTTCGGAATTCAAAGTGATGCCGGATTGTGCGCCAGGTTCGAAAGGAAAGGCATCGTTTTCCGGGAACGCAATGGCTAGAGACCTCTACCCCTCGGCCTGCGTCAAACACACATTAGAAGAGGTGATTCACCATGGATATGGGCGCGAAATCGACCAATGATCCGGCAAGCCCGTCTCCCGAGGCGCTGGTGCATCGCGGAGGAAGGGAACACGTGGATACCGAGCATGTGGATACACAGCATGTGGATAGAGAGCATGTGGATAGGGAACACGTGGATATAGAGCATTTACACGAGCCCGAGCACATAAAGAAGCAGGCAATGGAAGCGGCTTGCCGCGGTGAGCAACGCATGAAGAAGAACCAGGGAAGAATCCCCGGCACCAGGCTCTTCAGCAAGTAATCTTCACGAAGTAGCGCTGCGAGCGCGAACCCGAATAGAAGAGGGAAAGCCCTGCGACCAGCATTTTTCCTGAAGGTGTAATGCTTTCGCACTTATGGGCGTTTTCTGCAAAGAAAACGCCGCTGCACGCCCTTTCCGGATACCCAGCGACAGCGAAAATGCTCCAGTGGGCTTTCTTTGTTGCGGGCAACGCCCGATAAGGCGCCGACGTCAGAGTATGGCCAGAGAGGTAAATTCACTATGGGAACCGGCGTAAATTCGACCAAAGATCCAGCCCGCCCCTCGCATGAAGCACTCGTGCATCGCGAAGGAGATACCCAGAACCTGAATAAGAAGGATCAGCAGGCGATGGAATCGGCTCGTCGCGGTCAACAACGCATGAAGCAGAACGAAGGCAAGATACCTGGGAGTAAGATCTTTACCAAGTAAATCTTCACGACGTAGCGCCACGAGCGTGAACCCGAATAGAAGAGAGAAGCCCCGCTATGAGCGGGGCTTTCTTCATCGTTCAAACTAGAGCGCCTGCAGGAAAATGCTTTAGAGCATTTTCCCCTATCACTGGGTATTCCGGAAGAGGAGTGCAGCGGCGTTTTCATTACGGAAAACGCCCATAGAAGCACAAGCCCTGCGCTACACCTACAGGAAAATGCTCTATCGCTTCTGTTCGTCGGGAATGAAATGGTCTTCGACCGCCTTCTTCATCAATCCTGGAGGCAGCAGGCCCTGCGCCAGGATGAAGTCGTGGAAGCGTTGCGCATTGAACTTCGGTCCCAGTGCAGCTTCGGTCGACTTCCGCAACTCCAGCAGGCGTGTATAGCCATAGAAGTAGCTGTTGGCCTGACCCGGCATGCGGAAGGTGTAACGCTCTACCTCCTGGTTGGCGAAGGGAACCGACATCCCGACATCTTCGGTAAGTACGCGCATCGCCTCCTGCGGGGTGATCTTGCCGGCCTGCAGTTCGGGGTCCAGGAAGGCGCGTGCTGCACGCAACAGGCGGAACTGCAGGCTGATCAACTGGCCCTCAAGCGGCATATGGGGCAGCGTGATGTATTCAGCGTAGAGGCCCCAGCCTTCGGCGTTCGTTGAATTGAAGGCAAACAACGCGCGCGCCTTAGAGACGCCGTGTTCCACCATGGAGTCGAACTGGAGTTCGTGGCCGGGACGTGCCTCGTGTGCGATCAAGGTCCATGTCGCGGCATCGTAGGTATAGTCGTCCACCTTCTGCGCGGTGTTGCCGTTGGCGGCGGGCATATTGAGCGGCAGCACGAAGACGCCGCGTTGGCCGGTGTTGTTCAGGAACGGAGGAGGCACCATGTGCGGCGCCGGCTGCTGTACAGACTCGGCCGGTGTGCCCAGGCGGATGATCGCCGGGCGGTCCGGCAGAGTGACCAGATGCTGCGTCCGGATGATCTCTTCAATCGCATGCAGGCGTTTTTCGTAGAACGGCAGAATCTCATCGTTCGAGAGCTGCTTCTGCTTCAGTTGTTGAATCACGGTCCGGTAGTCGGAGTTGGGAAGGTGCTGTTCCGTTGCGATCCGGGTAGCTACTCGCTGCATCTGCGCCTGGTAGTCCAGGAATGCCGCGTGAGCCATCCGGGAAATCTGGGCCGGGGAGATGTCGATGCCGTAATCGGCGAAGTTCAGAGCATACTCTTCCGGCTGCAGGCGGAAGTCGGTCCGTGCCTTGGGAAGGACCGTCGTCTTGAGCCAGGCATCGTAATCCGCGATCTGCTTCTGCAGCAGCGCGTAGTTGGCCTCCCAGCCGGTAAGTTTGTACTTCTTGAAGAGCTCGGCGATTCCGTCGATCCGAGCCTTATTACGGGAGAGTTCTGTCTCCATCCGCAGCTTCGACGGATAGATCATGTTCGGCTTGGCGATCTGCTCTTCCGTACGCTGGCGCAGGATCGCCGTAATCGGCTGAAAGCCTTTCACCTGGCCGGTGTACTTCGCCAGGCGGACGACGGCCGCTTTACGCCGGTCAGCAGCCACCTGGTCGTCCAGTAGAGCTTCAATCCCGCCATAGACATATCCGGCGGCGTTGATGAATGGTACGGAGTGCGCACGGGAGTAGTCCTCGTGCTTGAAATCGCGCTCGGAGCTGTCGATCAGGATTTCCAGGTCCTGGCGGACCAGTTCCTCCTTCTCCGTCTTTTCCGCCGCGGCGAGTTTGGCCACGACGGCCTCCGCATCCCTGCGTTTGGCGTCTTCATTGGCGCGTGTCGGGATAGAGATCTCGGCGTCGAACTGGGAGAGGCCCTGCGCAGAGGCCTCCTCCGGCGAATATTTCTTGTCCAGATCGAGCAGGAGCTGGGTATAGGCGTCGGAGGTCTTTACCCAGGCTGGCTGCGTATCCTGTGCCGAAAGGGGGAGGGCGAGGAGGGTCAAAAGCGCGGCGGCTGTAATTTTCATGCTGTTTCTCAGTGATGAAGGGTTAGGGTACCGCATCTAATTGTGAGGAGGAAGTTAATGCGAGCACGTGTTTTTATGGGATGGATGCTCGCCTGTCTCATCGCCGGACCGGCCTTGGGGCAGGTGACAGACTCCACCCAGCGGGATTTTCATACCCGCGTCACCAATGTCTACAACTTTTCCCCGCACCTGGTGACTCCTGCACAGCAGAAGGAGAAGGCCTCCGAGATGGACTCCTTCTGGAAGGACGTGAAGGCCGACCCTGCGGCGATGTTGCCCATGCTGCGTGTGGAGTTGAAGAACTCCGCGACACCGCGTTTTTTCCGGTATGACGGCGCCGCTCTGCTGCTGAGCATGAGCCACTCTCCTGACGATGAGCAGCTTGTGGCCGATTCGCTTCCGAGTACGGATCTGGCTGATGTCACTCCGTTGGCGTACTTCAACATGGTGCATCGCCTGGCGGTCGACGGCGCTGATGTAACCCAGGCAGCGCTGCACCTTCTGGACGACCCGAAGTTCACGGTGACGTTCACCCAGCAGAACATGACCCTCAAGCGCCCGATGGCGCTTGTTTTTCTGCTGCTCCCTCTTCCCGAAAGCAAATGGGCCGATGTTCTGGTGGCAGAGTTCAACAAGGCGAAGAAGGATGAGACCAGGACAACGCTGCTGACCGCGATGTTCTTTGCGCAGACGCCCCAGACCGACGCCGTGATCGCTCAGGCGGCCCAGGGAGGACAGAGCGCTGCCGTACAGTCCGAGGCGCAGAGATGGGTCAATACAATGGCGAGCGCGCGGCAGACGAAGTATCAGATCAAAGGAAAAGAGCCCGAGATCCGCGAAGCAAGACGGCAACGTTCAACGGAAGTCAGCGATGCCGCTCTGAGCGATATCTCCGCCATGACGGGACGCCTAGTGCAGTTAAGAAAGAGCTAAAGATCAGGCGTACCAGAAGGATTTGCCGCGCCGTTTATTACGAATAGCCGTTGCAAGAAAAAGAACGAAACAGACAGGTGTGGCCAGGGTCGACAGGTATCCAGTGCAGAGGAAGATCATGGCCACCCAGCCGCCATCGCCATGCAAACTGCCACCTAGCAGCCAAAAAATGACAAAGCTGACGATTGAGACATAGATTAGCCCCACGGTCCAGTTCAGCCAGCGGTTCATGGCAAACAAGTGTATACGGCTGCCCGATACTGACATTTGCTTTGGGGGGGACCGTACCTTCGCGAAGTGCGTAGAATGCCTTGTACTTCAAAATCCCGCTGGACGTGTCTATGAAACGACTGCTTGTCCTCGCTCTTCTTGCGGCTCCGGCTTTAGCTTTGGCACAAACGAAGAAACCGGAAGCTCCACCCACTCTGCGCTCGGTTTTGTTGTCGCAGCTCAAATCCACCCACAACAGCAAAGAATGGTTTGTCCCAGCTAACGATGCAGTCGCCGGGCTCACTCCGGAGCAGGCTGCCTGGACTGACGGCTCCGGCAATCATTCCGTCGGGCAACTCGCCAACCACCTTATCTTCTGGAACGGCGAACAGCTTGCAAAGATGACCGGCAAGCCCGTCCCCAAGTTCAACGGCAACAACGACGAGACCTTCAACGCTTTCAACGCCGCCAACTGGGCACAGACGCAGAAAGACCTCGATAAGGTCCTTACGGATCTTGAGGCTTATGTCGCGAGCTGTTCTGAAGCGGACCTGCAGAAGCACGCCACTGACATCGCACACATCAGCACACACAATGCCTATCACGTCGGCCAGATGCTCTTTGTTCGCAAGCTGCACGGAACCTGGAATCCGGAGAACGGTGTTAAGTAAACGTCTCCGTTAAAACACGAAGGGCTGCCGGCACATGCCTGGCAGCCCTTTGCATTTTTGTCGGCTAGGCGCGGAAGAAGTCCTTGACCTTCTGCACGAAGACATCGCGGCCGATATCGCTGATGGCCTCGGTGAGCGGAAGCCCCTTGGGGCAGGCCTGGACGCAGTTCTGGGCGAAGCCGCACTCCTGCACGCCGCCGTCGCCGGCGAGCGCGCGCAGGCGCTCTTCCTTCAGTACGGAACCCGAGGGGTCCATGTTGAAGAGCTTGGCCTGGCCGATCGTGGCCGCGCCGACGAAGTTGGTTACGTCGTTGAACTGCGGGCAGACCTCCATGCAGATGGTGCAGGAGATGCAGTTCGAGAGCGGATAGCGTTGTTCCTGGATGTGCGGAGCCTGTTTGGGGCCTGCGCCCAGATCGTAAGTACCGTCGATCGGCACCCACGCCTTGACCTTCTTCAGGTTCTCGAAGAGGACAGCGCGGTCGACCGCCAGATCTCGCACCACGGGGAACTTCGACAGCGGAGCAAGCTTGATCTTACCGCCCCCCTCTTCCAGCATCTTGTCCACCAGGGCCGAGCACGCCATGCGGGCYTTGCCATTGATCAGCATGGCGCAGGAACCGCAGATCTCTTCCAGGCAGTTCGAATCGTAGGTGATCGGTGTGGTCGCCTTGCCCTCTTTGGTGACGGGATTCAGCGCGATCTCGCCCAGAAGAGAGGTGATGTTCATATTCGGGCGATAGGGAATCGAGAAATTCTCGACAGCRCCTGTGCCGTCCGGACCATTCTGACGCTTGATTTCGACTTCAATCGTGGTCGGCATTCTGTTCTCCCTTACGCGGTGGCGTCGTAGCGGCGAGGCCGCGGCTTGATGTGGCTGGTATCAACGTCTTCCCACTCGAACTTCGGCGCGTCGCTGTTGTCGTCGTAGACCGCCTTGGTCGTTTTCAGGAACTTCTCGTCATTGCGTTCCGGGAAGTCCGGCTTGTAGTGTGCGCCGCGGCTCTCGTCGCGCAGCTCCGCGCCTTGAACGATCACGCGGGCAAGCTGCAGCATATTGTAGAGCTGGCGGGCGAAGGCAAAGCTGGTATTGGCCCACTGGCTCTTGTCCGAGAGGTTGATCTTCTTGTAGCGCTCGATCAGCTCGACGATCTTCTGATCCGCCTCGCGAAGACCCGCGTTGTAGCGGATGATCGTGGCGTGGCGGGTCATTGTGTCGCCCAGCTCGCGCCAGATCTGGAACGGATTCTCCGTGCCCTGGTTGTTCAGCAGAATGTTGTTGTACTGCTGCTGGCGGATGAGCTCAGCGGCATGACCGCCGTCACTCTCCTGCGGCGCCAGCCCCTTGGCGTATTCCATTGCCTTCGGTCCGGCGACAAAACCTCCGTAGATGCACGAGAGCAGCGAGTTCGCGCCCAGGCGGTTCGCGCCGTGGATGGAGTAGTCGGCCTCACCCGCGGCGAAGACGCCGGGGATGTTGGTCATCTGGTTGAAGTCCACCCACAGGCCGCCCATGGTGTAGTGCATGCCGGGGAAGATCTTCATCGGGACCTTGCGCGGATCGTCACCGACGAACTTCTCGTAGATCTCGAGAATGCCTTCGAGCTTGTGCTGGCGCTCCGGCGCCAGGTGCGAGACGTCGAGGTAGACCATCGGCTGGCCGTCGAGGCCCATGCCATGCTCGTACACCACCTTGTGGATGGCGCGGGTCGCAACGTCACGCGGGACGAGGTTGCCGTACTTCGGATACCACTCTTCCAGGAAGTACCAGCGCTCAGTCTCAGGAATGGAGTTCGGCTGGCGCTTGTCGTTCCGATCCTTCGGAACCCATACGCGGCCACCTTCGCCACGGGCCGACTCTGACATCAGGCGCAGCTTGTCTTCACCGGGGATGGCGGTCGGGTGCACCTGGATGAACTCGCCGTTGGCGTAGTAGGCGCCCTGCTGATAGAGCGCAGCCTGGGCGGATCCGGTGCAGACCACCGAGTTGGTGGACTTGCCGAAGATGGCGCCATTGCCGCCGGTGCAGATAATGATGGCGTCGGCGGGGAAGGTCTTCAGCTCCATGGAGCGAAGGTTCATGGCCACGATGCCGCGGCAGGCTCCCTTGGTGTCGAGGATGGCTGACAGAAACTCCCAGCCCTCGTACTTCTGGACCTTGCCCTCAGACTCGAAGCGGCGCACCTGCTCGTCCAACGCGTAAAGAAGCTGCTGTCCGGTGGTAGCGCCGGCGAAGGCGGTGCGGTGATAGAGCGTTCCACCGAAACGGCGAAAGTCCAGCAGGCCCTCGGGAGTGCGATTGAACGGCACACCCATGCGATCCAGAAGATCGATGATGGCCGGTCCCTGCTCGCACATGGCCTTGACGGGCGTCTGGTTGGCGAGGAAGTCACCGCCGTAGATGGTGTCGTCGAAGTGCTTGAACGGTGTGTCGCCTTCGCCCTTCAGGTTTTTGGCGGAATTGATGCCACCCTGCGCGCACACGGAGTGCGAACGCTTTACCGGAACGACGGAGAAC
>NZ_JBFRCY010000023.1:0-12794 GCF_052113305.1 Terriglobus sp. YAF25 | reverse complement strand
GTTCAGGACCATCTGATAGGTGACTTCCCGTGGGTAGGCGCTGATCCCTTCGGCGGTAATCCCATGATCAGCGGCGAAGACGAAGGCTGCTTTGCTCATCGGCAGCGCAATATCACGCTGGCGAATCGCGATGGCCTGCGCAGCAAGATCTTCGAGGCGACCGAGGCTGCCCAGGGGCTTCGTGAGGGTATCGAGATGTGCCAGCGCCTTCTGCCGCCACGACTCACTTGGCGATTCAATCGTTTGTGCGAGATTGCGCAGGGCGGGTGCTTCGAAGCTCATAAGGTTTCCACGGGATCAGATTGATGAAATGGTAGCGGGTGACGTCCGGAGACAAAGTTGAATGCCTTTTGAAGATTTTGTGCAGTAAGAATGTCGCTGGGGGTGCCGCTTATAAACGAGCTTCCGGGGCCGAGGAGATGTACTTCGGAGAAGTTCCCCGGAACCAGATGCAGATCGTGTATCGACGCGACGACGGCGAGTCCCTTACCTCGAAGACGATGGAGCAATTCCATCAGCTCAACCTGACGCCCTATGTCAAGATTCTGTGCTGGCTCGTCAAGCAGAAGAAGTTGCGCATCCTGGGCCAATCCCAGGGCAATTTTCACGCGCTGACGTTCGCCTCCGCTAAGCTCGTTGAAGATTCGTTTTCTGAGTCTGGCGGTGTCTGTCCATGCAAGTGCACGTTCGACGGCGGAGCGATCTTCAGCCAGCAGTCCTCGAAGCAGGCCGAGATACGGGGTCCTGCCTTGTGTGACGATCTGTTCAACGGTGAAATCAAACGGCACATCGAGTTCCTGAGGTACCAGCGCGACGAGGCGTGACCGATCGCGATGGGACAATACATTAACCTTATGTCCGTTCAGAAGTATCGCGCCTGATGTCGCAGCGAGCAGACCGGAGCTGAGCCGTAGTAGCGTTGTCTTGCCGGCTCCATTTGCGCCGATCAATGCAGTGCAGGTTCCGCTTTTTACCGAGAAAGAGATATCTTCGAGCACTTGTCGCCCGGGATATCGAAAGCTTACGTTCTCGAAACGCAGCAGTGAAGTCACAGTGCGTACTCCTTTTTCCTCTTCCGTAGAAGGTAGAGGAAGAAGGGTCCTCCGAGGAAGACCATGAGTATGCCTACCGGCAGTTCGGAAGGGGCAAGGATCGATCGGGCGAGGGTATCGGCAATAACCAGAAAGATGGCGCCGCTGATGACGGTTACGGGCAGCAGGCGCACATTGTCTGGCCCGAGAAGGAGGCGGGTGACATGAGGAATGATGAGTCCGGCGAAGCTGATGAGGCCTCCCAGAGATACCGCAAGTGCTGTCAGCAATGAGCCAGTGAAGATGATGGCGATCCGAGTGGCTTCGACTCTTACGCCCAGTTGGTGCGCATACTCATCTCCAAGTGCGAGCGTATTGAGCCGTCGCATGAGGGGATAACAGGCGATGAGAGCGACCGAGAACAGCATGGAGATGATTGCCAGCTGCCTCCATTCCGRAACACCGATGGTACCGTGAAGCCATGCGGAGACAATTCTGGCGCCCGACGATGAGTTGGGATCGATGAGTTCCAGCAGGTATGTGGAGTTGGTCAGCATGGTGCCGACGGCAAAGCCGGCCAGCAGTAGGGTCACACTATTGGTGCGCCCACGTGCTCGCGCCAGAGAGTAGACGATCGTCATCGTGAGTACGGCGCCAACGAATGCCAACAGGGCGGTGGAACTGAATCCGAAGAAGGTGAGTTGCGACAGAAATACAATGCCGATACACGCTCCGACGGCGGCGCCTCCGGATGCACCGATGATATAAGGGTCGGCCATAGGGTTGCGAAACAACCCCTGGAACATAAGTCCCGAAGCCGCGAGTGCGCCACCGACGATTGCCGAGGCCAGGATGCGCGGAAGGCGAATACTCAGAAGTATGGTTCTCTGTGTCTCCGTCAACCCGCGGCCTCGAAATATTGCAAGGACTAGATCGTGCGTTGGGATGTGAACGGCGCCAATCGAAGCAGAGGTAAGCAGAGCCAGCTGCAATACAAGGAGCAGCAAGCCCACAACCCCGAGGTAACCGAGGTTGCCCATTGAAGCGAACAGCCCACGCACTCGCAGAGCCACTTGCTCCTGTCCGGTCGCAACGATGCCAGCAGTGGGCACTCCCATCTTGTCTACCTTAGCTTCCAGGATTCGCCTCCGAACGTGATGTGTATTCCAGAGCGAAAGTTGAACGGGAGGGCAGGATATCCAAACGCCTCGTTGTAGTGTTCATTGAGAAGGTTCTGTACCTCGGCGTAGGCGGTCACATGATGGGCGACCCTGTACTCGGCAGTCATCTCCAGCCGCTGGTATGCACCGAGGAGGTTCTGGTTGGGCAGCAGCATGGGGCCCGAGAGGAAGTCGCTATCATCCCTCAGTCCAACCATAGTTCCGCTTAACTGGGCGTTCCAACGTGAACGAGTGTATTGCAGACCGAAGTAGCCTGTATTTCTCGCGCGACGGAACGGACGGTTGTTCTTGAGCGGCCCAGAGCTGCCGATGAGGATTCCCGGAAAGAGCGGGTTAATCGTGGGCTTGAGTGCGGATGAGGCAAATGAGTTCTGAACCTTTGCGTCGAGCAACGTGTAACCGCCGCGGGCGAAGAGGGATTTGCTGAGTTTTACCTCAAGTTCGATTTCCAGTCCCTGTGCCCGATAAGCAAGACTGTTCACATAAGCGCCGCCGGAGAAAGCCTGATCTGACGCTCCTGAGAAACCATTGGCCACGAGGTTTGCCTGGGAGACGAACTCAAGACCGTTGTTATATTCGTTATGAAAATAGGTTAGGCCGAGGCGGGCGTGTCCGCTTCCAAGCTCCTGCTCGACTCCGCCGTCATAACTGCGTGACTGCTCTGGACCTATTTGCGAGATCCCATACCGTGGGATCAATGCGGCGTTGCTGGCGGCGAGCAGTCCGTATAGGGAATGATTCTGGATATAGATGCTAGGTCCCTTGATGCCTTTGGAGAAGCTGGTGTGCAGCTTGGTGCCACCGAGCGATCCCTGATGAGAAGGGCGCACGAGGTAATATGCCGCCGAGGCCCGTGGTGTTGCCGCAAAGCCGTAGACGGCATTATTCTC
This sequence comes from Terriglobus sp. YAF25, assembly GCF_052113305.1. NCBI lineage: Bacteria > Pseudomonadati > Acidobacteriota > Terriglobia > Terriglobales > Acidobacteriaceae > Terriglobus > Terriglobus sp. YAF25. The sequence goes on along the minus strand of NZ_JBFRCY010000023.1, from coordinate 9,692 downwards.
CAGTCCGGTACCAACGGTATAGAAGAGGCGGCCTGCCGCGTCGCCCTGCACCTCAAGCATCGTTGAATAGTTGTCGCGGTTCGCGATGCCGAGAGGGCTACCTGTCGAAGCGCTGGTTCCGCGCTCATTCTCATATTTGAATCCGGCGAATAATAGGGTGTGCGTCGAGCGGCCGAAGATCGAATCCAGGCGGTAGTCCGATTGTGCGTAAACGAAGTCGCGTTGGCTGAGATTGTTCGTGATACTCGGATAGGTTCCGGGAAAGTTCAGCGTTGCCTGACCCGAGACGACATAGCCGTTCGCTCCGCGAATTGTTACGGGATTTCCAAGATAACTGGTGATTACACCGCTCGCATTCTTTACCGGATTGCCGGCGGGGTATGGTTTGTTGTACAGGTAGTTCAGGCGAAGGCCTCCGTACCGAACCAGGTTGTGCCAGCGTTCCGTCGTTCGATTTTCGAGTGTGCCGCCGAGAAATAGATCGTGCTCTGTCGAATACGCTGAGTCGGGAAGACCATAGAGAGCCAGTGCGTTTGGCTTGCCTCCGCCGGCGGAAACGTGGCGGAGCGTGAAGCGGAGGTCCGTGGTGGAGTTTGCCTGGAAGCCTAGATTCTCGGCGAAGGTAACATTGTGAAACGCGCTGGCTGCGACGCTGTTACCCGTATCGAAGCGCGCGAAGCTGGAGAGGTAGTCGAAGCGGTGGGCGGCCCCGGAGAGTATGGCCTCCTGTCGCCAGGTGTTGAAGTTTCCGCCATCGATTGAATATTCAAGTTGGGGAAGCGGAGTGGATCCACGGCGTGTCGTAAGAGAGACGACCCCAGCAAGCGCTTCCGATCCATAGAGCGCGCTATTTGGTTCACGAAGCACTTCGATGCGATCAATGCCTGTGCTGGCGATGTTTGCGAATTCAATCGAGCCACCGAGGTCATTCGCAGGGATGCCATCGATCAGCACTTTATTGGCGTTTGTATTGCCTCCGCGGATATAGAGCCCGCTGGTGCCACCCGCTTGTCCGGTTTGTGTGATCTGCGCTCCGGGCAGATAGCGTAATGGTTCCTGAATGTCGCGTGTGTGCTTGAACCATTCGCTGTCCAGAACTGCCACCGAGGCGGCGACCTGAGCGAGGGGTGTTGGCGCTCCTGAAGCTGTAACAGAGATCTGCTGCGTATCGGTGGGAGTCGCAACAATCAGATCCACCATAACGGAAACATTGGTGCTGAAAAATGTTGTTGCCGTGGTTGCAGCGCTGAATGTGGCAGCCGAAGTGCGCAGTTGGAAGCGTCCATTAGACAGAACCCGAACGCTATAGATACCGTGAGCATCAGCGATGTCTGTCGAGACTACTGATGAGTCGGAAAGAAGCTCGACCAGAGCGCCAGGAACAACTGCGCCGAGCGGGTCGCGAACAGTTCCGTACACAAGGCCACGGTCGCGCGTTGCATCGTGTAGGGGCTGGCCTGCGGAGGCTGGACTGGTAGCGATTTGAGAGAGGCCCGCAGACGCGATGAGCGAAAGACACAAGGAAGCTGCAACACGTTTTACGGAAGGCGCTCCTTTTCGAGACTTGCAGCATTTTGTACGGCATTCCAACATCTGTTTCATCAAACCTTTCAGTGAGGTATTCGTCGTGTTGTCCGCGGTATCTTGCGTGTTGTGCAACCTGACGGCAAGTGATCCTAAGGATGAAGTTGTTTTGTCAGATCCTCCAGGGCATCGATGGCGACGGGGCTGGGAAAGTCTACTCTCCTATCCACGTAGTAGACCCGACGGTTTTTGACGGCAGGCAGGGTGTTCCATCCGGGGCGAGTCTGCAGCGAGTCGAGCGTGACGGTGCCGCCCCGCATCATGAGAAGCGCTTCCGGAGCGCGGGCGATGACGGTCTCCATGCTGATGTGTGGCCATTCCTGGTTGATGTCGGAGGTGATGGAGCGGCCACCAGCTGCTTCGATAATCTCAGTAATAAACGCGCCCTTGCCGATAGTGATGACGGGGTCATAGGAGACGGGCATGTAGACATCAATGACCGGGAGCCCCCTCACCCTCATGCGGACGGCCTCGATGCGTTGCCTGAGTCTCTGGGATACGGCCAAAGCCTGAGCCTCATGTGCCGTCGCTTGTCCGAGGCTTTCGACTGAGCGAAGAATCCCCTGAAGGCCGTGCGGATCGACGATGTAGAGAGGCACGCCGAATCGCTGTAGCTGATTGAGGATCGCAGGTTGATTCTGACGGGGCATACCCAGGACAAGGTCTGGGTGGAAAGAGAGGATAGCCTCTACCGATGGGTTGCTGATAGATCCCACGCTCGGCTTCTTCGTGGCTTCCTCGGGATACTTCACATAATCACTGATTGCCACGACATCATTGCCCGCGCCAATGGCAAAAACGGCATCGGTGATGCTTGGGACAAGGCAGATAATGCGATGTGGATGGTCGGGCACTGTAACCACACGACCCGTCTCGTCTGTAACGGTACGAGATGCCACACAAGGAAGAGTCGCGATCAACAGGGCGAGAATAGCGAATGTTCGTCTCATAGAGTGATCCCATCTTGGTCTCTCGCGGAGCAGGCTGCTTCGACGAAGTACTTCGCCACGTGTGACGACGTGCGGAAGTGGAGATGAATATAGCTGGCGAGAACATTTCCGACGAGGTAGCCTTCTGCTTCCTCTCGCTTCGAGAGAGAATATTGAACCTGGTAACAGGTATCGGCGGCAGAGGTTTCGAGAATTCGTGAATAGTGAAAACTGTGACCCCGCAGTGTTGTGCCGGTCCGCCCAAGAAGGCAGTCCCGCGTGAGCTCTACGGAGACATACCCGAATTGAACGAGTTTGCCTGTCATTTCGAAGGTGAAGGGAAGAACACCGGCAAACGTAGCGACTGTCCCATCCACCTTTGCAATGGAGCGGGACAGGTAGATCATGCCTCCGCACTCGGCATAGACCGGCTTGCCGGAGGATGCGAAATTGCGTATCGATTGCAGCATCGTTTGATTAGCGCTCAATGCTTCTGCATAGAGCTCCGGGTACCCCCCGCCGAGATACAAACCGTCGAGATCTTCCGGGACAGCCGCATCGTGAAGGGGACTAAAGGGAACAATTTCTGCACCGCTGGCTCGTAGAAGATCGAGGTTGTCTTCGTAGTAGAAGCTGAACGCTTTGTCTCTGGCTACGCCAATACGCACGCTAGCGATCGGTGTGGTTTCGGCGGCAGAAGTGCGTTGTTTAAAGTCGAAGCCGCACTCGAGTGAGAGCAGCGCTTCCAGGTCGAGGTGTTGTTCGGCAATAGAAGCTAATCGTTCGAGCTGCTTTTCGGCAGAGTCGTCGCTGTAGTGTTCTTCGGATGTTCTGAGGCCGAGATGTCTCTCCGGGATAGCGATGGTGCGTTCTTGCGGCAGCCATCCCAGTACCGCCGTCCGGCACGACGAAGCGATGGACGACCGCAGCATCTCGAAGTGGCGCTGACTGGCGACGCGATTGAGGATCACACCAGCCAGACGAAGGTCAGGATCAAAGAGCTCAAAACCAAGCACCGTCGCGGCAATGCTGTGTGACGTTTTGGCTGCATCGAGCACGAGGACCACAGGAAGCCCGAAGAGCTTTGCGATCTCGGCGCTGCTACCGCGTTGTGTCCCATCTTTGCCATCAAACAACCCCATCATGCCTTCAACAACGAGGGCCTGAGCGCCTATTGCGGCTTCGCGAAGGACGTCCTGATTCGCGTCGATAGAGAGCATCCAGGTATCGATATTTCTGGCAGCCCGTCCGGCAATACGGGTGTGATGGCCGGCATCGAGAAAGTCCGGCCCGGCCTTGAATGGCTGAACCGTCATCTCCCGTCGCCGCATGATCGACAGAAGTGCAAGCGTGACCGTCGTTTTGCCTACACCGCTGGCGGTGCCGGCGATCAGGAAGCCCTTCATGCGCCGGCCTCGCGTGGGATGCTGCCTTTGAGAGCAAGTGGGAGGCCCGCGACCATGAACAACACCGTGTCGGCTACCGAGGCGACTCGTTGATTAATCTCGCCGACAAGGTCCCGAAATTGCCGCCCCAGCTCATAAGCAGGCACAACACCGCTGCCTACTTCGTTTGAAACCAGGATGACGGAGCAGGGAGCATTGTGCAGCGCCGAACAAAGCTGATCGATATAAATTTGTTGCTTGGAGCGATCTCCAGCGCAAAATTCCATCAGGTTTGAAGCGAAAAGAGTCAGGCAGTCGATGATGACGATCTCATGGTCCCTGCCCGATTGTTGAATCGCCTCTGCAAGCTGGAGTGGCTCCTCAATTGTCATCCAGTGCGAGGGCCGATCTGCGCGGTGGCGCTCGATCTTGGCTGTCATCTCCGGGTCATCACGGCGCTCGGCCGTAGCGACAAACGCGACGCGCTCCCTGTGTTCCGCGAGCTGTTGGGCATACCGGCTCTTCCCACTGCGTACGCCGCCGAGCACGAGAATCACGGAAGCAGCTTCTGAGTTCTGCATACATCGCTCCTGGCACCTGCAAATAAATCTGCAAGAACACCGAGCGGGATTGGTAATAGGCAGCTGCCACGGCAATTAGATCGCGCGTGGATAAGCTCTTCAACTCTCCCAGCGAAGTTGAATCAGCCCGATAATATCTGGCCGGTCTCCTGACTTGCGCTTCGCTGGACTAAGGCGGCCTTCCCCGGTTTTACCCGAGTGACCTTCAAGTGCCCGTCCTCAACGCTTACAGTTACGGGGTAGTGGCGGATTCACACCGCCTTCCCGAACACCAGATAGACGATTTATATCTTCGTTTCTAACTGCGGTCAATCGGGCAAATTACGAGCCAGAAGTGAGCGCTAGGCCGTATCATGCCGAGACCACCACCTTTTCTGGATCGAAGACTGGGCAATCCCGGGAGCTAGCCGAAGCCCTTGGGACGGAATTTTGGGCGCCAGGGCCGCGGCAGTAATTCCGCATAAAAAGCCACGTCGGCTCAACAGGGCATGACGGGCGTCGTCGCTGGTGATGCAGAATATCGGGCGCAAGGTTCTGTTCTCCGCAGAAATTGCAGCTTGAACCTCGGCAGGTCTCCTGGCTCAAAGACGATACTTCGTATCCGCTGCCATCCTTCCCCGATGAATCTCGAGTGGTCGTTTCGGCAGCTCATCTTTGTTACAGTGGCGGGACCGCGCCGGTCATTCACCGGACTTCCCTTTTAAGCCCTAGATGGGCACCGTGGATCACTTTCAACAGTACCATGCAGGCTGGTTTCTGAGCGGAATCGAGCGAGTTGCTGCATGGTCATTTCCTGGGCAACCAGCTCATTGACTCGCTGGGGGAGAAGACGTTCCCTTGACTCCCGAATTCTGGCAGGAGTTGAAAGCTGATGTCGCTCAGATCTTGACGAAGCATAGAAAAGGAAAAGAAGAGGGAGCGAGAAAGTAAACCTCGAGCGCGAATGGATCGATGGGGTTGAAAGAAACGGATCGTAGGTTGTGCATCTTCGATGGTTCTTACTGTGCCTGGCTTCTGGTCGCGGCATACCAACGCCAGGTGGAGGGTGCGCCCCACAAGAGGAAGCAGATGCCGATGATGCCGTCGAGCCATAGCGCTGTTCTGGAGTTGGCGAGGAAGCCGGAGGTTATCAGCAGAATGCCCAGGCTCAGCGTCGACAGGCCGATCGCAATGTCGGAGGGGCTATTGTGATCGTCGGCACGACCGGTGTTGAACACTGGGATCGGTGTCTGTAGGAGGTGGAAGAAACGGTCGGTTCTTACCTCTTCGTCAGGATCGGCAGGACGCAGCCTGCTGCCGAAATACATGCCGGCGCAGGTGATGAAGACGTTGATCAGAATGGAGTAGCCGGTAAGCCGGAGATCGAGTTCCTGCGATGCATGTTGTCCCAGGTAGGCGGACTTTCCAAGGTAGGTTGCAATGCCAGAAACAAGACCGGTTGAAAAACCAGCGATCACGCCGGAGGAGGAGAGTTTACGAAAGAGCAGGACGGAGAGTAGGGGCAACAGCGTTGGGGCCAGCAGGACTCCAAATGCGGATACCATGGTCTGAAAGAGCGATTCCCGTCTTGTCTGTCCAATCCATATGGCAAGACCAACGATGCATGTCCCCAGAAAGAGAGTCGTCAGACGGCCGATGGTGACGAGGCGGTCTTCGGAGGCTGCAGGGCGAAGGAGGCGCTGATAAACATCTTTCGTAAGCACGCCGGCCATGGCGTTCAAGTCGGCGCTGACCGTTGCCATGGTGGCCGAGAAGAGTGCCGCAACGATGATGCCGATCATGCCCGCGGGAAGCAGGCCGAAGACAAGATGGACATAGACATCCTGCGGCGGATTTGGTGCGGCGAACTGCGGAAGCACCTTTCGCGCGATCATGGCAGGGAGCAGCATGATGGGCGTTCCGATGAAGTTGAGCAGAGCGGAGAGATACGCCGCCCGTTTGCCGGAGGTCTCGTCGGGAACGGAGTAGAACTTCTGAGCAAAGGCCCAATTGCCGTTGTAGCTGATGCATACGATGACGAGATAGCTAATCAGGTAAACCCAGCCATACGGACCATYGGTGGGGTGCAACAGGTTCGCTGGAATAGCGTAGAGTGTCGGGAGTACACCGCCCAGCTTCCATATTGCGAGCGGTAAGAGCAGAAGGATCGCCATCGCCTTCATCAGGAACTGAAGGTAGTCCGTCACCACCAGGGCAAGCAGACCACCGAGAAGCGTATAGAGCACGACGATCGCTCCGCACAACTGGACCGCTGTGCCGATGCCGATACCCATACCTGCCGAAAGGAACAGGGCAGTCGTGAAGATCTTCAAGGAGTCTTCAAAGACTTTGGCAGGAATCGCCGACCAGGCAAAGAGCTGGCGGACCTTGAGATTACAGCGTTGTTCCAGGAACTCCACCGGCGTGATAATCCGCGCCCGCCGCCACCGTGCCGCGAACAACCAGCCACCGAGGATGCAGGCCGGGACGCTGGTCCAGAAGAGAAGAATGGCAACGAGACCATAGCGAAATGCGATCTCTGAGTAGACAACAAAGGTGAACGCGCTAAAGCCCGACATGTAGTGCGAGATTCCCGCCAGCCACCATGGGATCTGGTGATTGCCTGCGAAGTAATCTTCGGCGGAGCGTTGTTGCCGGCGGAACCAGAGCCCGATGAGGATTACCAGCAGGAAGTAACCCATGATCACGATGTTGTCAGACAGCGAGAGTCGGATCACCGGCATGGGACTCAGCGCACCTCATCCTGTCGGCCTAGAAGCGCTTCCTGGATGCCGTTGCGTACGATCCAGACGTTACGGCGATAGATCTCTTCCCAAGCTTGAGCCTGCGCTTCGGTGTAGTGAAAGAAGCCCTCGCCGCCACGAATGCCGGTCGCATTTTGGTCACGAAGGCTGGCGAGTGGTGTGGGAACGTCACTTGCATTCGAAAGGGTGGGAAGCACGGGTTCCATCGCACGGGCATAGAGTGTAGGGCCGCCGGTGAGGTCGATCCAACGGAAAGGGCCGCAGACGCTTGCCCAGAGGCCGAAGGAGTTCCGGAAGGAGCGGTCGATGGTCTCGGCATCGGCGACGCCGGTTTCGAGCAGATAGCATGCCTCGCGATAGACGGCATACCCGAGGCGGTTGGCGATGAAGCCGGGAAGATCTCGCTGCACGATACACGGATCTTTGCCGAGGTGTCGGGCCAACGACGAAGCCGCATCAAGAGTTGCCTGGTGGGTGTGCTCTCCGCGGATCAGCTCTAGAAAGCGCGTGGCATGGGCCGGTTCCGCCCAGTGCATTCCAACGAATCGTTCAGGATGTTTGCGGTGCTGCTGCAACAGCGAGATAGGGATGGCGCTGGTGTTGCTGGCGATCGGAGTCGATGGCGCTGCGACTGTTTCCAGCGCGTCATAGAGCGCGGCCTTCGCTTCCGGAGATTCAATGATGCTTTCGATGATGAAATCTGCCTCCCCCAGTTGCAGGGGAGAATCGACAACTGTGAATAGAGCCGGCCATGTATCGCTTAGGTGTGATGGAAAGCCTGCCAGTGCAATGAGTTCGTCGATGGCTTTTGCGATGGCCTTGCGCGCAATCTCGACTTCTTCAGCGACGGGTGTGTAGGCGATGACGGGAATCTCATGCGCCAGCAAACATGCGGCAATTCCACGGCCAAGCAGACCAAGGCCTGCGACCGCAACACGGTTTGGTTTCATAGCGACCCCAGGAAGACGAGTGATTTACTGCACGCATCCGCGTGCGACGACGGTCCATATCTGCTCGACCATCTCTCCGCGGATGCCGTAAATGGTGTTGTGCATGTTGATGGTGGTGCAGACGTGATTGGGTACGATACGCAACCGCTCTCCAATGGAATATTGGCGCTTGCTGGCCGAAATGTCGAGATGCCCGTGCTCCTCGGACATGGCGTAGAAGACAGCGTCCTTGTCGGCATACACGATGCCAAACCCGACATGGTTTCCAGTGAGTAGCCGGTCTGACGAGAAGGTCTTCGATCCACCGTCGAGAATCACCCGGTCGTGCACGGCTTTGCTGACAACGGTTGTCAGTACGGTCAGCGCGCAGTCATCCAGCGTCGCGAAGCCGCCTGTCACCAGGTTGCGATCGTTCAGGAGGTACATGCCGGGGCGCAGCTCTGTGAGGTGAGAGAACTCGTGCGAACGGTACGCCATAGGGGTGGATCCACCGCTGACGACGGGAATCTCAAAGCCCGCTTTAGACAGCGCGTCATAGGCGCTCTCGACGCGGACATTGACCTTCGGCAGTAACTCATTCTGTTGTTCCAGGGGTACCATCATGTGACCCGGGTAGAACATCAGACCGCCAAAGTGCGCGCCGGATAGCCTCTCGATCTCGTGAGCGAGTTGGACCAGAGACGCATCATCTTGCAAGCCACATCGTCCGAAGCCGACATCGATCTCTACCAGGATGGGGAGGTCATAGCCACGATCTTTGGAAGCTGATGCCAGTACATGGGCGGCCTCCAGAGAGTCGACAGAGACGGAGAGGCGGGCGCGATCCGAGAGCGAGAGCAGCGTATCCGCCTTCTTACGCGAGACGATGGGATAGGCGACGAAGATGTCATGCACGCCCCCTTCGGCCATGACGACCGCCTCTCCGGGCTTTGCCGCTGTTACGCCAATGGCTCCTTTGGCGATTTCTCCGAGGGCAATGGCGGGTATCTTATGTGTCTTGATGTGTGGCCGGAGTGCCAGGCCTTTGGAGTGTACATAATCACTCATGCGCTGCGAGTTGCGCTCGAGGATATCGAGATCAACCAGTACCGAGGGCGTGTCAAGCTCGCTTATATGCATCCTGCTCCTTCAGGTAGCCGAGGGCGTAGGAGATATTGAGAGCACAGGCTTTGATCTGTGTCTCGAGCCGATTGATATTCTGCGTGTTGATACGGTGCACACTGCCGGAGATACTGACGGCGGCGACAGCCGAGCCGGTCTCATCGAAGATAGGTGCACCGATGCAACGCCATCCAAGCTCCTCTTCTTCATCATCGATGGCGCACATCTTTTGACGAATGCTCGCGAATTCGTCTTTCAGCTTGCGAAGAGATGTAATGGTGTTCTCGTTGTGCCGGGGGAACTTACGGAACTTGAAGAGGGTTTCCAGCTCTTCTTCGGAGAGATAAGCTCCGAGAGCTTTGCCGACGCCGGTACAGTGAAGCTCCATTCGCTTACCGCGCCAGGTGGCGAGTGATTC
>NZ_JBFRCY010000022.1:0-13798 GCF_052113305.1 Terriglobus sp. YAF25 | reverse complement strand
CTTTTAGCTAGGATAGTTTTTTTGTGAATAAGGTTCTTATTGTTGAAGACGAGCCGAACGCTCGCACAGGACTCGCGGAATTGGTAGCCAGCTGGGGTTACCGTACTGACGTAGCCGGGGATGGTCTGGAAGGTCTGGAGAAGATCCAGCAGTGGGCTCCTTCCATCGTCATCACCGATCTGCGTATGCCGCGCATGGATGGTCTGGAATTACTGGATCGCATTTCGGAACTACAAACGAAGGTCGCCGTCATCATGGTGACGGCGCAGGGATCGATCGAGTCCGCTGTTGAAGCCATGCGCATCGGCGCCTATGACTTCATCCAAAAGCCCATTGACCCTGTTCGCTTGCGTACCATTCTGCAGAATGCAAGCCGACAGGTGGGTGCGGATATCGAGCTGGAAATCACGCGCCGCCGGCTGAAAGAGACCGGCGTGCTTGGCCCGCTCATCGGTTCTTCGACCAGCATGAAGGATATCTTCGAGCTGATCGAGCGCATCGCCCCCTCCAATGTCTCTGTCCTCGTCACGGGCGAGAGCGGGACGGGCAAGGAGTTGGCTGCCCGGGCGTTGCACGACCTCAGCCCCCGCAGGACTAAACCTTTTGTGGCGGTCAACTGCGCCGCCATCCCGGAGACACTGATCGAGAGCGAGATCTTCGGCCACGAAAAAGGCGCCTTCACCGGCGCGCAGGAACGCCGTGCGGGGTGCTTTGAGCTGGCAGAAGAAGGCACGCTGCTGCTGGATGAGATCGGTGAGATGCCTGCGGCAACCCAGGCCAAGCTGTTGCGCGTCCTGGAGGACCGCAAACTCCGCCGCCTGGGCGCAAAGGCTGAGACACCCGTCGACGTCCGTGTTATCGCCGCAACCAACAAAGACCCGCAGGCCGCAGTTGCTGCCGGCGAGCTCCGAGGCGATCTCTACTATCGTCTGAATGTCTTCAACATCCACATGCCTCCTCTGCGCGACCACCTCGGTGATGTTCCAGCGATCGCACAGTCTCGTAGAACTAGAGGTAGGCACGACGGTTGATGAGGCCGAGCGCCAACTTATCCTGAAGACACTGGAGTCAACGAACAACAATAAGACCCGCGCCGCCGAGATTCTTGGTATCAGCTCAAAAACATTGCAGAACAAGCTGAAGGAATACGCCAGCGCGGGCGATGAGGCGTAACCCTCTCCCCCGATCGACATGCGCCTGAAGACAAAGCTCGTTCTCGCATTTACCGCGCTTACTTTCGCCGTCGTGCTGGTGTTATGCCTGGTTTTTCTGGGCGAACTGCTGCGCCAGCGCATCTCGCAGACCGGCGACAGCAATGACGTGTTGGTACGCGAGGTTACCCTTAGCACCCGCCAGGCGCTTGTGAGCGGCCTCCGGGAGCATCCCCCTGCTGATAACTCCGACGAAGCGTTTCAGAGCGCGGTGGCCAATGCCATTCGCGGATACCAACCGCTCGCCGACGAGATGAACGCCATTGTGCGTTACTCTCCCCCGGTACAGGACGTCACCATCACCGGAGTCCATGGCATTGTTCTCTCGTCGACGGATCCGACGCTGCTGGATCAGCAATTTCCTTATCGCTCGCCTTTCAACCTCATCAGTGGGGGGGGCGTTCTGCAACAGGCACGGGCCGTCTTTGGCCATCCCCAGGTGCTGGATGTCACTCTTCCTCTGGATCGCAACGGTCAGCCGTTCCTCACGATCCGCCTGGGGGTTCGTTCGACCTTTCTGCGCAGCAGCTACGCACCATGGTTGAAGGCCGCTGTTCTCTTTGCACTGGTGGCGCTTGCCGCCTGCGTCCTGATCGCAGCCCTGCTCTCCAGTCTTGCCCTTCACCCCATCGAGCGCATCAATCAGCAGCTTGAGCAGCTTATGCTGGCAAACTCGTCGACACCCCTGATCGAAGCTCCGCTCGATCAACCGGACGCGGTCGTCCGTGCCTCGCAAAGCATCGCTAAACTCGGAGAAAAGATCCGCACGACGGAGCAGATCTATTCTGCTTTACAGACCAATCTGAACCAGATGCTGGAGACCCTGCGCGACGGAGTCATCCTCTTCACCGCCGACCGGCGTGCCGTCATGGTCTCCGATGCAGTTGAAGGATTTCTCGGGCGCGACCGTGACGCCATTCTGGGCAATACCGCCGAAGACATCTTCAATCGTGGGACGGTGCTGGGACAGGCCGTCCGCGACTGCTTCGCCATGCATACCAACCTGATTGAAGAGCCGGTCGTACTGGAAGATGGCCGTGAAGCAAACGTCTCTCTTCAGTTCATTCACGACGAGCAGACCGGCAGCGGAGAACGCCTGGGAGCCCTGCTCACCCTGCATGACGCTCACTCCGCCAAGCAACTGGAGCAGGAGATCGAGGTCTCGCGCCGTTTGGCGGCAATCGGGCGTCTTACCGCCGGTGTCGGCCATGAGGTCAAAAACCCGATCAACGCCATGGTCGTCCACCTGGAGCTGCTGCGCAGCAAACTCGCGGAGGCGACCGATGCCAGCGCGCAGAAGCACGTCGACATCCTTGCCCAGGAGATGCAGCGCCTGGATCGTGTGGTACAGACCCTGGCGGACTTCTCCCGTCCGATCGACCTTCGTCTCTATGACTACGATCTGCGTGAGATCGTGCGTAAGGTAGGCGCACTCACCGTTGATTCGTTTTCGCACCAGAAGATCACCCTGGTTGAAGAGCTACCCCCCACTCCGCTGATGGTCCTGGTCGATGCGGAGCTGCTGCAACAAGCTGTGCTGAACATCGTCTTAAATGGTGCACAGGCCATGCCGAAAGGCGGCACGCTGCGCATTGTGCTTGACCGTAACGATGGAGACGCGCGACTGCGTATTATGGATGAGGGAGTTGGAATTCCCACTGAACTTCTGCCGAAGGTTTTCGATCTGTACTTTACTACCAAGCCCAAAGGAAGCGGCATTGGTCTGGCCATGACGTATCGCATGTTGCAATTGCACGGTGGCTCGATCGACGTTATGTCGAATACGAACCAGAATGCGCCGGACCACGGAAGCACCTTCACGATTCTGCTTCCCCTGAGTCATGGAGTACCAGGCGAAAGGAGCCGCGTATGACAAGCCGCTATCCAGTGCTGCTTACACTTGCGGCCGCCTGCATCGTGACCCAGGGCTGCAAGCATTCCCCCAAGGCCGTTCAGGCGGCCACTGCTCCCGTAATCACGGCCCCGCCGATCCAGGTGCCTCCGGCTGCTGTCCGGGAGGCAGAACGCCGCGTGGAAGCCGATATCCCTGCACCGCCGCCACCAGCGCCCCCGAAACAGGAAGAGCCGCAGCACCCCGCCCGGACACAGCGCCGGCCGCAACGGCCGCAGACGCAGCCCCCCACTACGCCGCCTCCTACCCAGAGCGCGAGTACAGGGACGCCTGTGCCAGATACCGCATCGGTGATTGGAGAGCTCTCTACCGGCGGCGACACCTCTTCCCAGGCCCGGCAACAGGCCGCAGAGCTCATCGCTGCAACGCAACGGCGCCTTGAGGGTCTCTCCGGCTCTGTGACGGGTTCGCACAAAACCGCTGTCGATCAGATTAAGGATTTTCTCTTGAAAGCGCGTGAAGCGCTGAAGGCCGGCGACGTGGACGGAGCCAATACGCTGACCACCAAAGCCAAATTGCTGCTTGACGATATCGCGCGCTAAGACTGGGTAGCCGGAAGGGGCGTCCAGTGGCGTTTCATTGCGGAAAACGCCCAAAGATGCGGAAGCCCTACATCACACCCAAAGGGAAAATGCTCCATCGCTCCGAATGACAAACCAATAAGGCCAATACGGCCTTAGGCTTCGGCGCCGTGACACTTCTTGTACTTCTTGCCGGAGCCGCAGGGGCACAGATCATTCCGTCCGACTTTCTCTCCTGTACGGCGCGGAGCAGCCGGCTCGGCAGCGGCGTCTCCGCCTGCTTGCCGGGCCGCATTCAGCTCGCGCTCCTTGCGCCGCTGGAACTCGCGCTCCAGCTCATCGATCGTCGTTTGCGGAGGGCGGGTCGGAATCGGGAGCTCGCGCATGGTCTGCGGAATCTGGGCGGCATTGTCAACGGAAGAGGCCGACGCAGCTTCCAGCTCCAGCGGAGCTGCAGGACGCAGCGCTGCCATTTGTTCCGGCGTCTCGATCGGCGTGCCATCCGGTCCGATGATCTGCATGCGGAAGAGCGTGCGCAACGTGTCTTCCTGGAAGCGCAGCATCATCGCCTCGAACATCTCGAACGATTCCTTCTTGTAGGCCACCAGAGGATCCTGCTGCGCATAGCCGCGCAGACCGATTCCCTCTTTCAGGTGGTCCATTGCCAGAAGGTGGTCCTTCCACAGACCGTCGAGCACGCTGAGCATGATGACGCGCTCGTGATAGCGCATACCCTGCGGCGACAGAATCTGCTCTTTGAACTCGTAACGGCCGCGCAGCTTCTCGTAGATCGCCTCGCCCAGCTCATGCCGGTTCAACTGCGAAGCGTCGATTTCCTTGTCCAGCCCCGGTCCAAAGACATCGCTCAGCGCGACGAAGAGCTCGGTCGTCTTCCACTGGTCCGGATGCACATCCGCGGGCGCATTCGCATCCAGAGCACTGCTGAGAGCCGTCGTCAGGTAGTCATCCAGAATCAATTCTTTCTGATCAACACCTTCCAGCAGGCCGCGGCGCAGACCGTAGACGGCTTCGCGCTGCTTGTTCATGACGTCGTCGTACTCGAGGACGTGCTTGCGGCTCTCGAAGTTCTGGGTTTCGACGGCCCTCTGCGCTGCCTCGATACGGCGTGTGATCATGTTGCTTTCGATCGGCACGCCCTCTTCCATACCCAGGCGCTGCAGCAGCGTGCTGACCCACTCACGCGCAAAGATGCGCATCAGGTCATCTTCGAGCGAGAGGTAGAACTTTGAAGCRCCGGGATCGCCCTGGCGTCCGGCGCGTCCACGAAGCTGGTTGTCCACACGCCGAGATTCGTGCCGCTCGGTACCGATGATGAACAGACCACCAGCCTCGGTTACCTGGGCACGCTCTTCCGCTGCCCTGGCGGCGAACTCCGCAAAGACGGAATCCCACTGCTGCTGTGAGGTCTCGAACTCCTGCCCCTGGTAGTAGAACCGCGTCATGCCCGGTCCGGCAGTGGGTGAAATAGCGCCTTCAGCGGCGCTTACAGCACGCGCCAGCCCCTTCTTCACCAGATCCTGGCGCGTTATGAACTCCGCATTGCCACCCAGCAGAATGTCGGTACCGCGTCCGGCCATGTTGGTGGCGATGGTCACCATCCCCAGACGGCCGGCCTGTGCGACGATCTCAGCTTCGCGCTCGTGGAACTTAGCGTTCAGCACTACGTGACGGACGCCCTTCTTCTGCAGAATCTGCGAGAGGAGCTCCGACTTTTCAATCGAGGTGGTGCCTACCAGCACTGGCTGGTGACTGGCATGCAGGCGCTGAATCTCGTCTGCAACGGCAAAGTATTTTTCCTTTGCCGTGCGATAGACAACGTCCTGATGCTCTGAACGAAGCATCGGGCGGTTCGTTGGAATGACGACGATTTCGAGCTTGTAGATCTKGTSRAACTCRGCGGCYTCGGTCWYCGCSGTACCGGTCATGCCGGAGAGTTTTTTATACAAACGGAAGTAGTTCTGAAAGGTAATAGTCGCCAAGGTCTGGTCTTCCTTGCGGATAGCGACACCTTCCTTGGCCTCGATCGACTGGTGCAGACCGTCAGACCAGCGGCGGCCCGGCATCAGACGGCCCGTGAACTCGTCAACGATGATGACCTCGCCGTCCTTCACCACATACTCAACGTCGCGGCGATAGAGCGTATGCGCCTTAACCGCGGTCTCCACGTGATGCTTCAGATCCCAGTTTTCGGGATCCGCGATGTTTCCGATACCGAGCAGCTTTTCGATCTTCTCCCAGCCCTCGTCGGTCACGGTGATGGCTTTGTGCTTCTCGTCCACCACGTAGTCGCCGGTGTAGATCTTCTGTTCGATCGTCTCTGTCAGCTCGCCGCGCTCCAACTCCGGAATAATCACATTCACGCGAGCATACTTGTCCGTCGTCTGGTCGGTGGGGCCGCTGATGATGAGAGGCGTACGCGCTTCATCGATCAGGATGGAGTCCACCTCGTCGACGATGGAATAGTAGTGGCCGCGCTGCACCAGATCGGTCAGCTCGAACTTCATGTTGTCGCGSAGRTAGTCGAAGCCGAACTCGTTRTTSGTWCCGTAGGTGATATCCGCGGCATAGGCCTCGCGCCGTTGGCGGTCATCGAGGTCGTGCACAATCACGCCGACCGTAAGACCCAGGAACTCGTAGATCTTTCCCATCCACTCGGCGTCGCGCTTGGCGAGGTAGTCGTTCACCGTAACCACGTGCACGCCCCTGCCGGCCAAAGCGTTCAGATAGCACGGCAAGGTGGCGACCAGCGTCTTACCTTCGCCGGTCTTCATTTCGGAGATCTTTCCGGAGTGCAGCACCATACCACCGATCAACTGSACGTCGAAGTGGCGCATGCCTACCGCACGCTTGCCCGCTTCGCGCACTACGGCAAAGGCCTCAGGCAGCAACTCATCCAGAGCCGCCTGCTCTGCCGCCCGCAAGGCGTCAGCATCTTCGATTCCATTCGTCTTAGCGGCGATCCGCTCACGGAATTCGACCGTTTTGGCGCGTAGCGCCTCATCTGACAGTGCCGCAACCGACGGCTCAAAAGCATTTATCTGCTCCACCACCGGGAGCAGCTTCTTCACGGCACGTTCATTACTGGTGCCGAAGACTTTCGCGAGAACGGTATTGATCAAAACGAGTTGTCCCTCGGGCACAATGCGCCCATCTATCAGTTTAGACGAAAGCTTCTGCCCTTGCTTGTAGGGCGTGTTATCCAATTCCTGCCGTCAGCGTTGCGAGCGCAAATTTGTTCAGACGAGGCGGAGGCTGAAGGCTGTGACGGGCGCACAGTCGAGGCCGACAACGAAGTATGGGCGAATTTGCGCCGCTACCCGAAGGGCCGGGGCAGATTTTCTTCACCCCAGCCAGCAAAGCTGACTGGGGACCCCGATTCCCGATCTCTTCGTCGCTCGTCGTTCCAGTAGGCCAGCTACAGTTCTCTCCTCGCTCCTCGATCTCGTAAAAATCTGCTCCCGGCGCTGACTGCAGCAATTGGATAACACGCCCTAATGCAGGTACGTAGTCAGCGGCGATTTTGCGTGCCGCAGAGCCTCTACGACAGCCCCTGCATTCAACTCAGCGCCCTCGGCGCTGGTGTGCGTGTGGTCAATGGGAAATAAAAGCTTTGTCTTTTCGGCACCCATCGCTTCCAACTTGTCGGCCTCGACCGTCGCCATATCGACAAACGCGACACGTTCCGCCTCAGCCGTCTGCCGGATAAAGCCGTCATACCCCATATCCCGTTCGATTTGTCCATCCGTCCAAATGTTGCGTACCGTCAGGGTCAGTAGAATCGGCGTTGCTCCTTTGGCGCGCGTATCTGCAATATATTTCCGCAGATACCAGCCGTAGGTGTGAACGACTTCCTTCGATCCATCCAGCAGCGTCACCTCTTTTTGTTCTTCGCCGATACCCTTCAGCGTGCCTCGCGGTTTTTCCCCATCCAGTTGGCCGCCGTCATTGTGTCCCATCTGGATCAGGACAAAATCGCCCTTCTTGAGCTGCGAAAGCACTGCGTCCCAGGCGCCTTCGTGGATGAAGGTCCGGCTGCTGCGCCCCGCACGGGCTCGATTCGCCACATTGACGCGCGAGGTATCGAAGTAGTGAGCGAAATGGTCACCCCAACCCAGATCTGCCTTGTTCTGCGCCGTCGAGTCACCCACGATGAAAATAGTCGGGAGTGACGAATTCGGGGGTGCGGCAGCGTTGTCGTACGTTGTGACCGGCCGGGCGACGGCATCGTCCGGATTTGATTGGGGCACCTGCCCCAGCGCAGCGCCAGAGCATGCAAGGAGCAGAAAGACAGGCAATGTACGCATACGCGCCACTTTACTACTATCTTGCCCGGGGATGCGTCTCGTCGTAGACGCGCTGCACCTGATTCACCGTAAGTTGCGTATATCGCTGGGTCGTCGAGAGCCGTTCGTGGCCAAGAATCTCCTGGATCGCACGTAGATCGGCGCCCTCCTCCAGCATGTGTGCTCCAAAGGCGTGCCGCAGCGTATGCGGATGCACATCCGCCGGCAAGCCTTTGCTGACCGCAATCGCCTTCACAATGCGGCCGATGCTACGCGTGGTCAACCGCGCCGCACCCCGAATCCGCGCATTCACCAGGAGTGGCCCCTCTTCCACCAGGGCTCCCTTACCGGCAGATGCCAGGCGCTGCTCCCTCTCCGGAAGATAGGCACGAATCGCCTCTGCGGCAGCGTCACCGAGAGGAACGAACCGCTCCTTGCGCCCTTTACCGCGGATGAGAATCACTTCGTTCTTCCACTGAATATCCGTAAGGTCCATACCTACCAGCTCCGAGTTACGGATGCCGCAGCCATAGAGCAACTCCCAGATCATGCGCTCACGCGCCGGCCAGGTCGCAGCCTCCTCATTGCTATCCATCGAGTCCAGAACGCGATTGACCTCTTCCACGCTGGGAACACGCGGCAGATGCTTCGGCAACTTCGGCGTGGAGACCAGGAGAGCCGGATTTTGCTGCACGTGGCCCGCCTTTGCCAGCCACTTGAACCACGATCGAATGGCTGCGAGAGCTCGCGCGGCTGACGGCTTTCCCAGGCCCCGATCGAACAAGACCGCCAGGTAGTTCCGGATGTGTGTGTGCTCGACCTTGAGGATGCTTCCCTGCTCGCCGAATGTCTCCGCCAGATACGTTGCGAAGTCTTTCAACTCGCGGCGGTATGCGCGCAGGGTATGCGGAGAAGCCCCGCGTTCGCCTTCAATCACTCGTAGAAACTCTTCCGCCAGATCCGCAAAACTCATGACGCAGCTCCTTCACGGCGCTTCGCGCGCGGATGATGCAGTCGGTGCACCTGCTTCAATCGGCCGAGAGCCACATGCGTATAGACCTGGGTCGTGGCGATATCGGCATGGCCCAACAGGGTCTGCACGCTGCGAAGGTCGGCTCCGTGCTCCACCATGTGAGTTGCGCAGCTATGCCGCAGCATATGCGGGCTGGCGCGTTTGTCCCACTTTTTCACCATCGTCCATACCCAGTCGCGTGTCAGCGGCTTGCCCCGCACACTCAGAAACAGCGTGCGCTCAAACTGTTTGCCGCAGAGCGCCGGGCGGCCTTCTTTCAG
The DNA here is from genome assembly GCF_052113305.1 of Terriglobus sp. YAF25. Classification (NCBI taxonomy): domain Bacteria; kingdom Pseudomonadati; phylum Acidobacteriota; class Terriglobia; order Terriglobales; family Acidobacteriaceae; genus Terriglobus; species Terriglobus sp. YAF25. The sequence goes on along the minus strand of NZ_JBFRCY010000022.1, from coordinate 4,557 downwards.
ATAGCGCTCCAGGGCTTTGATCGATGGGACACCGAGAGGCACGATGCGCTCTTTATCACCTTTGCCGCGTACCTGAACACGCGCCTGGTCCAGATGCAGATCGGCTTCGCGTAATGTCGTAATCTCACTGACCCGCAATCCGCCTGCATATAGTAGCTCCAGAATGGCGTAGTCGCGCAGCATCTGCGGCTCCGCCTGGGGATGGGCCGCCATCTGCGCAGCGCGCATCAGTACGTCGCCCACTTCTGCCTCGGCCAATGATTTCGGCAGAACCTTCCATGAGGCCGGTGTCTCCAGGTTGACGGTCGGGTCGTGCTGGAGACGCTTGTCTTTTAGCAGCCAGCGGTAGAAGCCACGCCAGCAACTCAACTTTCGCGCAATGGAGCGYGACTCGACATGCCGCGACCGCATGTCTTCCATGAATGCACTCACCTGTGCCTGTGTCGCTGAAAGCAGCGAGGTGTTCGTCGTCTCCAGAAACTCCGCCAACTGCTCCAGATCCCGCAGGTAGCTCTCGCGGGAGAGCGGACGCAGCCCCTTCTCTACGCTGAGGTACGTCATGTACTCGCGTAGCAGTGCCGAATTGCGGGCAGCGTCGCTCATCCTTGTCATTATCCGGCGACGTGTACTCCGGCCTGCCATGGAGGAACCAAGGTGGATAGCAGGACGATCATGCAGAATAGAGAGATGCCCGTATCGTTCAGCACGGACCAGTTTCTCGCCTCCATCCGCACACTCGCGCCCAAAGTTGCCGTCTTCGACTGCGACGGCACGCTGTGGCATCCGGACTCAGGTTCGGGATTCATGCGCTGGAGCACCGAGACCGGCCTCTTCTCTCCGGAGCAGAGCGCCTGGATTGAAGGCCGTCATGCTGCCTATCGCAACGGCGATGTCGACGAGATCACAATCTGCGGCGAGATGGTGCAGGTCTACGAGGGACTGACCGATGAGGCCATCCGCTCCTCCGCGGCCGAGTTTTTCCGTACCGAGATCGAACCCTTTATCTTCCCCGAGATGTTCGACCTGGTTGCGGAGCTGCAGAAGAACGGAACCGAGATCTGGGCTGTCTCCTCCACGTGCGACTGGGTTGTAGAAGAGGGTGTCAGCCGCTTTCATATTCCTCCCGAGCGCGTTCTGGCGGCCTGCGTCGAGGTCAAAGCCGGTATCGCCACACGTACGCTGCGGGATGTCCCATCGGACGAGAATAAGGCCATCTCACTGCGCCGTGTCGGCCTTCCCCAGCCTGATGCCGTCTTTGGGAACTCCGTCCATGACGCGGCCATGCTTGAGCTCGCAAAGAAGCCCTATCCCGTAAATCCCAGCGCTGCCCTGGCCGAGATAAGCCATACGAACGGCTGGGCCGTTTACTATCCGGCTGCCGTCAGAACTCTCTGAGGCTCAGAGGCCCTGTCGGGCGTCTAACCTGTGTGTACGTGAGCCGAGCCGCGAAAAAAAGCCGACGCCGTCCTGGAGCCAAGGAAGCCGCGAAACAGATTCGTCTTGTTGTCGCCGCGCTGATCCTGCGCGAGACGGAGACTGGCCGCGAAGTCCTTGTCTGTCAGCGACGTCCGGAACAGGCGATGGCCCTCAAGTGGGAGTTCCCAGGCGGCAAGATCGAGGCCGGCGAATCCCCAGAGGCTGCCCTGCGCCGCGAGCTGAATGAAGAGCTTGGGATCGAGGCGGTCATCGGTCCACGCATTACCCGCCTGCGCCATAATTACCGCAACGGCGGGGCCGTCGACCTTCAGTTCTTCACCGTACACGAGTTCAAAGGGGCGCTGGAAAATCGTATTTTCAACGACATGCAGTGGACCCTGCTGCCTCGGCTGCCCGAGTTTGACTTTCTCGCCGCGGACCTGACCCTGATCCAGGATCTTGCCTCGGGTAAGTTGCTTTAGTACAAACCCTTGATCGTATTCCACAGCATCACGGCGGTCAGCCCGATCACAACGACCGCAGTTGTCCACGCGACCAGGTTCAGCCACAGATTGTTCGTCCAGGTGCCCATCAGCTCCTTCCGGTTGATGAGCTTGAGCATGAAGATCAGGACGATTGGCAGCAGTACGCCATTTAGCACCTGCGACAGAATCGTCATCGGCACGAGCGGGAAGTTGGGGATCAACACCACCGCAGCTCCCGCCACAATCAGGATCGTGTAGAGCCAGTAGAAGAACGGCGCTTGGCCAAACCGCTTATCAACACCACTCTCGAACCCCAGTCCCTCGCACACCGTGTATGCCGTGGAGAGAGGCAGAATCGACGCCGCGAAGAGACTGGCATTGAATAACCCGGCAGCAAACAGGATGAACGCGTAGTCGCCGGCCACCGGTTTCATTGCTTCCGCGGCGTCGGCTGGAACTTGAATATCGCGCATACCGTGCGTGTAGAGCGTCACGGCGCACACCACTACGATGAACCAGGCCACGATGTCGGTAAAGATGGAGCCGACGATGACATCCAGACGCGATGCACGATACTGCCTGACGGAGACACCCTTCTCGACGATCGACGACTGCAGATAGAACTGCATCCAGGGCGTGATGGTGGTGCCGATCACACCGATCGTCATGTAGATATACTTGCGGTCGCTCCAGACCTCGCGTCCGGGGAGTTTTACTGTCTCGACCAGCGCCGTATGCCAGTCTGGACGTCCCAGCACACCCGCAATGATGTAGGCGATATAGAAGACACTGGCCACAAGAAAAATCTTCTCGACGTTCTTGTAATCGCCAAGTACCACCAACGCCCATACCAGCAAGGCACAGATGGGCACACTGATGTACTTGCTGACGTGGAAGAGCTGCAGACTGCCGGCGATGCCGGAGAATTCGGCGATCACATTGCCGAAGTTGACGATGACCAGCAGCACCATCATGGCGAAGGTTATCCGCAACCCGAATTCTTCGCGGATTAGATCGCTCAGCCCTTTGCCAGTCACCGCTCCCATGCGGGCGCACATTTCCTGCACCACAATCAGCGCCAGCGTGATGGGGATCATGGTCCACAGCAGCTTGTAGCCATACTGTGCCCCTGCCAGGGAGTAGGTAAAAATACCACCAGCGTCGTTGTCGACGTTCGCCGTGATAAATCCTGGCCCCAGCACCGCCAAGAGCATCATGATGCTGGCGCGCCAGCGTTTCAAACGGCTTGTCGTCACCCGATCTTCTCCTGCCTCCGACTACTTTCTGGCCCCRCGAATCGCTGCAACACGGTCCGTAATCAGGCGCATCTGCGAATCATTGTCGTACCCGCTCTCTTTTGCCCTGCGGCAACCGGCAGCAGCGATTCTTTCGCGGGCCGGCTCATTATTCAGGTAGCGAAGGATCTGCTGCTTCATCTCTTCGATATCGTCAAAGAAAACGGCCTCTTCCCCTTCGACAAAGCGGTCTGTATGTCCTTTGGATCGCTCTGCCAGCAGAAACCCTCCGCAGCCGGCAATCTCAAAGCTCTTCTGTGTAAATTCATCCTGGTTGGATTTGGTGAGAAAGCTGATGTTGATCCTTGAACGCCAAACGCCCTCGCGGTAGGCGTCGTCCTTGAGTTCCCCTTCGCGGTACACCTTCTCAAAGATCTCCGGCGCCAGTGCCCGCTTCCACGACCGTTCCGAACCTGAGATCACAAGCGGAATACCGGCCTTTGCAAGCTCTGTCAGCACTTCGGCACGCTGGTCGTAAGGAGTGCCGATAAATGACACCTCGCGGTTGCGATTCTTATCGCTCCAGCCGGCAGGCGGCGGAAAGTGAATCGTCTGCTCGTAGGCTGTCTGAATTTTGACCACATCCCCGGCTCCACGCTTTTTGTACTCGGGAATACTGACGTCGCGCTGTGTGCAATGCAGATCGAAGTAAGGAATGTCCTTCATGTACAGACGCCAGCCAGGATCCTTACGCGGACCGAATGGGTTATCGATCATGTAGCTCACCGTGGTGATCCCCATCGCACGCAGTTTCTTCAGCGTGGAGGGTTGCAGCGCCATGACCTTGTCGGCCCAGAAACAGTCAGGCTTGACCTCACGGGCAACTCGCAGAATCTCCTGGTTCAGGCGGCGAATATGAGGTCCTACGAGGATGCGAAAGACGATCTTGAACAGAAGGGAATTTTTAGGCCAGAAGGGTTTGGCGTCCATGCGCACCACCTCATGTCCGGCTCGCTCCAGCGCTCGCATACGCATGGGGGCTGTACTGCCCGGCGAAAATTCGCTGATGTACAAGATCTTCACGCTCTGGCTTTCCTCTCTTTTACTGTTTATGAATCCGACAGATGTGCACTACTCTTCCCGAAGCTGATTGATGACCTGCTCAGCATGAATCACGCCAGCGATCTTGCCTTCGTCATCCAGCACGGGCAACGACCGCAGATTGTATTTATCGAACAACTCGGCGACGGCCTTGTCCCGCGCGTGCAGACCGGAGCTGACAATGTAGGTTTCGGCTAACTCCTGTAGCAGAGTCTCACGGCGTGCAAGCAAGAGCCGCGGCAGGGTCACCACTCCCTTCAATTTATCGTCATCGTCCACCAGATACACCTCGGTGACCGTATCGGCATCCCCTTCAAAAC
>NZ_JBFRCY010000021.1:0-12882 GCF_052113305.1 Terriglobus sp. YAF25 | reverse complement strand
CATCCGGACCACGGAAGGAGGTCAGGCGATGCGCTCCGTTGCCATTGCCGTCCGTCTCCCAGATCTCCGGGTCACCGGTGCGGGAACTCGAAAAGGCAAGGCTGTTGCCTGTTGAAGCCCAGGCGGGGGAAAGATTGGTTCCGCCAAAGCTGGGGAAGTTCACCAGGCGTCCCAGAACCAGCGAATACATCCGAATGCCCCAGCCATCCTTGCCGAGAGAGGAAAAGGCGATACGCGTACCGTCAGGCGAGATACGGGGCGACAGGGAAACCGTGCCCAAATGCGTGATCTGATGCTGGTTCGCGCCGTCGTAGTCCATCATCCAGATCTCTTTGGAACCGCCGGCCTGGTGGACGTAAACGATCTTGGTCTCAGCGATACCGGGGATACCACCGCCCAGCCGGAAGATGATCTCGTCGGCGAAGCGGTGTGCGATCTGCCGGGCCGAGTCATCGGTAGCGTCTTCGCTGTACTGCTTGGCCAGGACCTGTGGATACTGGACGTTTTTGGTGTCAAAGAGCCATCCGTTGACGACCAGCTTGCCGGACTGCACGGTAGTCGAACCGAAGGCGACCATGGCGGCGCTGACCGGAGCGGGCGACCACTGCTGCACGTTCATCTCGCTGGGGGCTCCAGGCGTTGCCTGGGGCAGCAGACTCTTCGACACCAGGTCGAAGATGCCGGCATTGGAGAGATCGGCATAGAGAACTGAATCGAAGGTGCGCTTCAGCGCAGCGGAATCACCCGATCCCTGTTTGAAATCGGCCGCGGCGATGCGGATTTTATCGACGCCGGTGCTGGTCTCAGTCTTGAACCAGTCCTGGGCACGGGCGGGGACCACCGTTGTGACGACTGCGGCCACGAACGCTAGAAGAACGTTGAACTTACACGACGGACTTTGCATTCTCATCCTATGGTATGACGGAACTTAATCCGGTTTGATGCGGTAAACCTCAATGGGGCTGGTAATGAAAGGTGTACTCCACCGTAATGTGGTCGCCTGCGGGCAGTGGCCCGAAGCCATCTACTCGTTCCAGGGCGTGCAAAGCTGAGGCGTCGAGCGACGGTGAGCCCGAGCGTTGTCCCATGCGGACGTTGGTTGGGGTACCGTCCCGCAAGATATCGAAGATGATAGTGACGCTGCGTCCTACCGAGCTGACGGGATCAGCCTCTCGCGTGAACCAGTTCTGCGCTACAGTCCGGTTCACGACATTAACGTAATAGGCATAGCGGGCTCCGAATGCGGAATCCTGAACAGCGACCGATGCCGTTCCATTGGTCACCTGCATCGTCGACTGCTGAATCCGGATCCCTGAAGTCTCGCCGGTCTGCGCCACATTCGGTTTTGGCGGCTGCATTGGCTGCGGATGTTTCGGCGGAGCAGGCGTATCCTGTTGAGCGACCTTAGGTGTTTTTGGCGGCTGCTTTACCGGAATCGGAATCTCATCCGGCTTCGGTGGCGCCACCGTCTGTGGTGCAGGCTCTTTGGGCGCTGGGCTAGGCGTGTCCGACGTGAGTACCTGATCTTTGTCGAAGCGTTGCGTCGCAGGCAATGGAATCGCCGTGACCATCGTCGCCTGAATCGCTCCCGCCTGAGCGGTGGCCGCACCCCAGCTCGATCCCCGATGGACCAGGAAACCTGCAGCGACGACGCCTCCCAGAACAAGAGCATGCACGATCGCCGATCCGGCAAAATTGCCGCCAAGCGGGTCCGGCTCTGTCCATGTGTGGTCGTTCGGCATGGTCTACTTCTCGATCGGTTGGGTCACGATGCTGATGTTGGTAATTCCGGCTTGTTTCACCGCGTCCATGACGGAGGCGAAAGCGCCGAAGGGAACACGTTCATCCGCGCGCAGGTAGATGATCTTCTTGGATGGATTGGCAGAGCCGGYCCGCAGCAACGCAGGCAATTCGTGGATATTAACTACCTTGTCCTGTAAAAACACCTGCTGATCTTTGTTGATCGTTACCACCTGCCGCTCCTCGGTGACCTGGTTGACGGAGCGGGTCTTAGGTACCGCGACATCGATCCCAGACTGCAGCACCGGTGCGGTCAGCATGAAGATGAGCAGCAGTACCAGCACGACATCGATCAACGGCGTCATGTTGATCTCTGCGAGGGAGGTTTGCGTTCTACCGCTGTTGGAGAAGGCCATATCGCACTCCCTTAGTACTGCCGCACCCGGCGCTCTTCCACCTGAGGAGCAGCGGGTTGAGACATGGCGGCGTTTTCGATCGCCGAGAGAAGCTCGCGTGCGAAATCATCCATGCGCGAACCGAACTCCCGCAGACGGGCAGTGAACTGGTTGTAGCCGATAACGGCCGGAATTGCCACGACCAGACCGGCAGCGGTCGTAATCAGAGCCTCAGAGATACCCGGCGCCACGGCGCGCAGTGTCGCCGCACCCTGAGTGCCCAGCCCGTGGAAGGCATCGATGATGCCCATCACCGTTCCGAACAGGCCTACGAAGGGAGCGATAGCAGCGATCGTAGCCAGCCATGTCAGACGCGATTCCATGCGGGTCAGCGCCTCAGAGGAGGCGGTCTGTGCCGCGCGCTCCAAAGCCACCGGATTCCGCGGAAGTCCACGGCCCCCCGTCTGGCGCTGGTACTCTTCGTTGATCTCGGTAAAGACAATAACGAGGGGCGAGGGCTTGAACTGTTCGGCTACCGTGGCAATCTCGCTAAGACGCTGCGATTTGCGAAACGCGCGAACGAACCGTTGCGACTGTGTCTGAGCACGGCGGAAGCTAGACCATTTCGCAAAGATAATGGCCCAGGAAAAGACACTCGCGAAGGTCAGCAGCACCAGCACAGCCAAAGCGACCGGACCGGAGTTGTGGAGCATCTCGAGCAGCGCGGAGCCACCGGCTCCCGAGGGGGGAAGCGGAGCGGCCTGCTGATCGGCGGCGGTCTCCTGCATTCGCAGGAGAAAAGAGGCGAGGAGATGTACGTGGGTCATCGTCATCACAAAATGCTTATTCCCAGTGTAAACGCGCAAAATGGGCAGAAGTTGGGTGAGGTTCCCAGTTTGGTGCACACGTTTGTTATGCTCAGGCTGCCATGCTGTTGGAATTACGAGCCGAAAACTATGCCGTAATGGACCACGCCGTGGCCGGATTCGGTCCCGGCCTGAATCTTCTGACCGGCGAAACCGGCGCCGGCAAATCCATTTTGATTGATGCTCTTGCGCTGCTGATGGGTGGTAAGGCGTCCAGCGACGTTGTTCGCCACGGTGCGGAAAAAGCCGTGGTGAGCTGTGTCTTTGAGGCGACACCCGGGGCCGAAGCGCTTCTTGAGGAAAACGGGATCGACATCGAGTCCGACGAGATTCTGCTTCGCCGCGAAATTGCCCTGAACGGCAAGGGACGCGTCTGGGTGAACAACCAGCCAGCAACCGTTGCCGTACTGCGGCAGCTTGCGCCGGAACTCGCCCTGATCCATGCCCAGAGCGATACGCTGGCTGCCTTTGATCAGGCGCAGCAACGCGGACTCCTCGACCGCTATCTGGGTGAGGGTGGCTCCGTATTCTCCGACATGAGCGCCGCTTACGCGACCTGGAATGAGGCAAGTTCCCGCCTGCGCGAGCTCGAAGGGGATGAACAGGACCGCCTGCGGTCAGCCGATCTCTGGAGCTTTCAGGCGAAGGAGATCGAGGAAGCCGGCCTCACCAACCCCGACGAGGACACAGCTCTCGAGACCGAGAAACGTGTCCTGGCGAACTCCGAGAAGCTTTACGCCTGCGCCATGACCGCACTCGACCTGTTGTACGAGGGAGAAGGCGCAGCCGCTTCCAAGCTCGGCGCGGCGCTTCGCCAAGTGGAGGAACTCGCGCGGTTCGACACCAGGTTTGCCGATTCTGTTCAGCAGTTGGCTGGCGCCAAAGCATCTGTCGAAGATGTTGGAGCACTGGTACGCGATTACGCTGACGGAATCAATGCGTCCCCTCAGCGTCTGGAAGAGATTGAAGACCGTCTCGCTCTGCTGGATCGATTGAAGCGCAAGTACGGCCACACGCTTGCTGAGGTGATCGCACACGGGCAGGAGGTCGCCCGCAAGCTGGGTGAGATCGAAAACCGGGACGAGCTCGTCAAGCAGGTACGCAAGCAGTTGGAGGCGGCGGCATTGGAATATCGTCTCATTGCCGGTCGGCTGACGGCTGAACGCAAGAGCGCCGCTGCCCGTCTGGAGAAGGTCGCTGAGAAGCAGATTAATGATCTCGCCATGAAGGTCCGCTTCGAGGTAAAGGTCACCTGGGAAGAGGACGAGGGCGCGTGGACAGTACACGGCTGGGACAACATCTCCTTTCTTATCGCGACGAATGTGGGGGCTCCTCTGGCTCCATTGACTGAGATTRCCTCCGGTGGCGAGATGTCACGTGTCATGCTGGCGCTGAAGGTATCGGTCGAGGACGGCGTCAGCAAGCTGCGCAAGAAGACGCCGTTGCCGCGCACATTGATCTTTGACGAGATTGATATCGGCATCGGTGGACGCGCAGCCGAGGCCGTGGGACGCAAACTCAAGCAGCTCAGCAAAGGCCAGCAGGTGCTCTGCATTACCCACCTACCTCAGATCGCAGCCTTCGCAGATACCCATCTGGTGATCGAGAAGACGGTGAAGGCAGGCAAGACGCGCACCGGCGTACGGGAGACGAGCAGGGAAGAGCGCGTGGACGAGATTGCCCGCATGCTGAGTGGCGCCACCATTACCGAAGCCAGTCGCAAAAACGCCGAACAGATGATCGGCGAAGCCGAAGTTGCAGAATCTGTGTGAGGAGCGATAAGGGATCGATGCGAACGCTGAAGTGGATCGGGTTGGTGTTGCTGCTAGTTGCCGTCGTTATCCTGGGTGGGCTGGAGATCGCTCACTGGACCTTGCCGAACGCCAATACGCAGCAGGCGAAGTTTGACGCCATTGTTGTGCTGGGCACGCCTTCGAAGGATGATGGAACCCCGTCGCCGGAACAGAGAGAACGAGTGCTTGAAGGTGTCAGGCAGTGGAAGGCGGGCATTGCGCCGGTCATCATCATGACCGGCGGGGCAGCACACAATCGCTTTGTTGAGGCCCACTCGATGGCTGTTTATGCCGAGCAGCAGGGAGTTCCGGAATCTGCTGTCATTGAAGAGGGCAAGGCTCAGAATACCGTTCAGAATATCTATTACTCGAACGAGATCATGCAGCAGCATGGCTGGCACTCGGCCGAGGTGGTCAGCTCAAAGAGCCACCTGCCGCGCGCAGGCATGATCCTGTCGCACTTCCCGCTGGAATGGAAGACGGACGGAGCCGCCAAACCGGCCGAGTACGGCTGGTGGCGTGAAGCTCTCTTCGAGTTCAATGAGGCGCAGTACTGCTGGACGCTTCGCCGCAAGGGCTTTCCGAAGTCAAAGTTCCTGCCGCAATAGCCTCCTTGTTTTCCTTACCGGGTGCCCCACCCTCGGGGTCCCCAACGAACCCCGTTCGTTGGGGTGAACGCTCGCAACGCCAGGGTGGGTAAGGGATACCCATAATTCCTAATCATTAGGAACCAGCAACTGGCTCGGCCTTCGCGAAGCCATATTTGGTACCGCCTTTTCAACACTCTGCAGCCGCTGCCAAAGCTCACTAGAATTAACACATGGCCGCCGAGTTCACCCACCTTCACCTGCATACCGACTACTCGCTTCTGGACGGCGCATGTGACGTCGACAAACTGGCCTCCCACCTGGCGAAACTAGGCCAGAAGGCCGCCGCCATGACCGACCATGGCAATATCTATGGCGCAGTGCACTTCGCGGCCGCCATGGAGAAGAAGGGCATCAAGCCCATCATCGGCTGCGAGCTCTACCTGTCGAAGACCGCGGACCACCGTGAACTCGCTGACGGCTACAACCACTTTCTCGTGATCGCCGAAAACGAAGAGGGCTACCGAAACCTCGTCCGTCTTACCAGCGAAGCAGCCCTGCATGGCTTCTACCGTAAGCCGCGCGTCAGCAAGGAATTTCTATCAAAGCACACTGAGGGCCTGATTGCCTTCTCCGGATGCCTTGCCGGTGAACTGAATCAGCATCTGATGGCCGGGAAGTATGACGAGGCCAAGCGCACTGCCGGCATGTTTGAGGAGATGTTCGGGAAGGGCAACTTCTTCCTCGAGATCCAGGATCACGGTCTCGAACCGGACAAGCCTGTCTGCGAAGCGCTGTTCAAGCTCGAAAAAGAACTCAACATCCCGCTGATCGCTACCAACGACAGCCATTACGTGGCAGACGATGACAGCCGTGCACACGAGATCCTGCTGTGCGTCCAGACCGCCGGATCCATCAACGATCCCAACCGTTTCCGCTTCGATACCAACGAGTTCTACATCAAGAGCGCCGAGGAGATGCACCGGCTCTTCAAGCATGCGCCCGAGGTCTGCACTCGGACGATGCAGTTTGTCGATCGCTGCAATGTAAAGCTCAATAAGGTCAAGAACCCCTTCCCGGAGTTCGTCGTGCCGGAAGGCGCGACCATTGACAGCTATTTCGAGCAGGTCTGCCGCGAGGGCTTCCAGAAGCGCAAGGAGACAGCCATCCGCCATCTGCAGGAGCGTGGCTTGCTGCGGAAGACCCTCACCGAATATGAAGAGCGCCTGAACCGCGAGATTGACTGCATCAAGCAGATGAAGTTCCCCGGCTACTTCCTCATCGTGTGGGATTTCATCAAGTACGCCCGCGAACGCGATATCCCTGTCGGCCCGGGCCGTGGATCGGCCGCAGGTTCGCTGGTGGCGTACTGCATGGAGATCACGGACATTGATCCGCTGCAGAACGAGCTGCTTTTCGAACGCTTTCTGAATCCTGRGCGTATCTCCATGCCCGATATCGATATCGACTTCTGCATGAACCGCCGCGGTGAAGTCATCGAGCATGTCACGCGCAAGTACGGACGCGATCAGGTAGCGCAGATCATCACCTTCAACACGATGGCTGCGAAGGCCGCGATTAAGGACGTCGGTCGCGCGATTGACATGCCCTATGGCGAAGTCGATCGTGTCGCAAAACTGATTCCAGCGACCATTGGCATCACCATTGAGCAGGCGCTCAAGGATTCACCCCCGCTCGCGCAAGCCTATGAAGACCCGAAGATCCGCGAGCTGATCGATACGGCGATGAGGCTGGAAGGCTTGGTGCGCGGAGCCGGTGTTCACGCCGCCGGTGTCGTGATCGCGCCGACCAAGCTTACTGAACTCGTTCCCGTCACACGCGCCAAGAACGACGATATCGTTACTGCCTACGACATGAAGGCCGTCGAGAAGATGGGCCTTCTCAAGATGGACTTCCTCGGCCYGACGACACTCACCGTTATCGACGACTGTCTGAAACTGATCAAGTCAAACCGGGGCGCCGAAGTTGAGATGGCCAAGGTGCCGCTCGACGATGAAAAGACCTACGAACAGGTCTTTCACCGGGCGCTTACCTCCGGCGTCTTCCAGTTTGAATCCGGTGGTATGCGCGATGTACTGCGCCGTTACAAGCCTACCTCGGTGGAAGACCTTACCGCTCTCAACGCTCTCTATCGTCCCGGACCGATTCAGGGCGGCATGATTGATGACTTCATCGAGCGCAAGTGGGGACGCCGCGCTGTTGAATACACATTCCCTGAGCTTGAGCCCATCCTAAAAGAGACGCTGGGCGTCATCGTCTATCAGGAGCAGGTTATGCAGATCAGCTCGGCCATCGGCGGTTACTCGCTCGGCGGCGCTGATCTGTTGCGCCGTGCCATGGGCAAGAAAGACCCGGCTGAGATGGCCAAGCAGCGCGTCATCTTTATGGCCGGAGCTGCAGAACGCAAGTTCAACAAGGACAAGGCTGGCCAGCTCTTCGACCTGATGGAGCAGTTTGCCGGCTACGGCTTCAACAAGTCGCACTCGGCCGCTTACGCTCTGTTGGCCTATCACACGGCCTATCTGAAGACCCACTATCCGGTGGAGTTCATGGCTGCGCTTCTGACCTCGGAAACCTCCAAGCCGGAGAACGTGGTGAAGTACATTCAGGAGTGCCGCGAAATGGGCATCACGGTGTTGCCACCGGATGTGCAGATCTCTGCGGCAAACTTCACCCCGATCGGCGACGCGATCCGCTTCGGTCTTGCCGCGATCAAGAACGTCGGCGGCAATGCGATCGAATCCATCCAGCAGGCCCGTACCGTGCTGCAGTCGGAAGGAAAGGCTGGCTTCACGTCGATCTGGGAGTTCTGCGAGAAGGTCGATCTGCGGCTGATGAATAAGCGCGTGTTGGAGTCGTTGCTCAAGGCCGGCGCGATGGACAGCTTCGGTTCACGAGCCCGTGTGATGGCTGCTCTGGATAGGGCGATCGAACGCGCGCAGAAGTCGCAACGCGATGCCGAGACGGGCCAGCACGGTCTCTTCGGCATCTTTGATGCAGAGCCCGACGTAGCGAAGAAGGCGGATGATGACTTGCCCAAGGTCCCGGATTGGGATGAACACACGCGCCTGCAGAACGAGAAGGAGGTGCTCGGCTTCTTCGTCTCCGGTCACCCGATGGACAAGTACCGCGAGAAATTGCGCAACCTCAAGGTTGTGGATACAGCCACCGCATGCGAGATGAAGCCGGAGCCCCAGGTCTTCCGCCGCGGGCAGGATAGCAGCGCCAACGAGATTCAGATCGCCGGTGTTATCACCGGGCTGAAGGTGGCCAAGTCCAAGCGCTCCGGTGAAATGTATGCCTCTGCAGCTCTCGAAGACCAGACCGGAAAGATCGACATTATTGCCTTCCCGAAGGACTACGAGAAGCTGGCCGAGAAGTTGAAGATTGACGTTCCGGTGCTTATGCGCGGCACTCTTCGCGGAGAAGAAGACTCAGCTCCGAAGCTCTCGGTCACCTCGATCCAGGCTCTGGAAGACGTGAAGATCAAGCTGCCGGCCGCACTCCGTGTGAAGGTGCCTTTGCATCATCCGGATGAGGCGTTGCTTGAAAAGCTGCTTGCGCTCTTCCAGGGGACGCCCGGACCGGGCAAGGTGTTACTCGATCTCGAGGAACCTGGGCAGTTCTGCGCTGTATTGGAGCCACAGGGACTCTCCGTCGCTGCGGACAAGCTCTTTATCGACCACGTCGAAGAGCTCGTCGGTCAGGGCGCCGTCCGCGTCATCGACTAACACGATCGACATGAAGCGGGTCTGCGTATCCTGCCGGGAACCTCACCCTCGCAACGCTAAGCTGTTAGTTTGTCTGCATGCCTCTCGAACGGATCCTCCTGCTCTCGCTGTTTGCGGTTGCATCATCTTCGTGGTCTGCCTCCGCCCAAACTTCCACGTTTCAAACGAAGCTTCGCACTCTGAGCGAGGAGTTTTGGACGTGGCGTGCTACAGAGCAGGCCTTTACCAACGATGACATTCCCCGCATCGAGCGAGCGGAACCTTTTGTCGTCCATTGGGCGGCAGACGATGTCACCCAGTACAAGGTGAAGATCGATGCGTTTGAGAAGCAGTGGCGCGCCCTTTCCGCAGCACAGGAACCGGTTGCCGATCAGGTGGACAACCGGCTTCTTGGCTCCGCTATTGCAAGGGTGCACTGGGAGCTGACGGTCTTCCCGATGTGGAAGGAGAACCCGTTCTTCTACGTCGATCAGAGCCTCGGTTCCGTTTATGCCGCCCTTCTACCGAAGCCACCGATTACACCGGCGCGCGAGGAGATCATCCTCTCCCGCCTGGAACGCATGCCCTACACGCTGGAAGAAGGGAAGAAGAATCTTACCGATATTCGGGCGCCTTACGTTCGAGCGACACTCTCCGAACTCAAGGAGATCGAAGCACACATGCAGCAGGTCCACGATGGGCTGCTGCCCGTGCTCTCCGATGCGAACAAACCTCGCTTCGAAAAGGCAGAGGCTGCCGCGGTAAAAGCGCTCGTGGAGTATCGCGAATGGGTGAGCGCACGTGGGAAGTCTCCATTGCCGGAGAAGACCGCGGTGGGACGGGAGGACTACATCTGGTTCCTCCGCAACGTCGCGCTGATGAAGTACACCCCGGAAGACCTGTTGCGAATGGGCCGCCAGGAGTGGGAGCGATCTGTAAGCTTTGAAACTCTGGCACGGGCCGCGAGCACCGGCGTTCCGGAGGTCCCGTTTTACGGCACGATCGAAAAGCAGATGGACGCGGAGAAGGCGAACGAGCTCGCCATCCGAAAGTACATGGTCACGCACGGTGTCCTTTCCGATCCTGCCGAGGTCAAACACTATTACTATCTTCCGGTCCCGTCTTATGTAGCGGCACTCAGCTTCATGGGCGTAACCGACGACCTCACCGGACCGTCGCGACTTGRGGAAGACGGTACCAGCTACAAGGAAACTCCGCGCCCGACGGCTAATTTCTGGGGTTCCATCACCGGGCGGGATACCCGGCCACTGACGTTGCACGAAGGTTCGCCTGGACACTACTTCCAGATGGCCTGGAGCTGGCATCACCCCGACTCGATCCGGCGGCACTATTACGACTCGGAGTCGAATGAAGGCATCGGGTTCTATGCCGAGGAGATGGCGCTGGAGGCCGGTCTCTTCGACGACTCGCCACATATGAAGGAAGCCATCTACGGCATGATGCGCCTGCGCGCGCTACGCGTGGAGGTCGACGTCAAGCTGGCCCTCGGCGAGTTCACGTTGGAGCAGGCCGCCGACTATCTAACGAAGGTCGTACCCATGGACCGCGGTACAGCAACCAGCGAAGCCATCATGTTTGCGTCGACACCTGGACAGGCAATTACCTATCAGATCGGCAAACTCGACATTCAGCGGCTGATGACCGATGCCCGCCAGAAGCAGGGGGAGAGCTTCAAGCTGCAGCAGTTCCACGACTTCATCTGGCTGAACGGCAATCTGCCGTTTTCGCTGATGCGGTGGGRGATGCTCAACGACCCCAGTGATGTACCTCCTGTTGCGCCTTCCTTTCTTGAGGCGAAACGCAAGCTTTGAAACTCCCGGGCGGTACCGGTAGTCCAACCAGCATGGTTACCGACCGCCAGATGGCCTACGCTCTGCTTCGCATCGCCTTCGGTATCAATTTTGCGGGTCATGGGTTCACGCGGATCCACGTCGGCGTCGCTGTCTTCGCTGCTAATACCGCACAGCGTCTTGCGAATGCTCCGTTGCCGCATGGCCTGGTACTCGCTCTTGGTTACGTCATCCCATTCGCGGAGGCTGCCCTTGGATTGGCTTTGATCTTCGGCATCCTTACCCGCCTTGCCCTGATCTGCGGATCATTCTTCATGATGATGCTCACCGCTGGTACTACCGCCAATCAGCAATGGGATGTGGCCAGCCAGCAGTTGCTGTATCTCGTCGTCTTTTTCATCTTGCTGCACTTCCGCAGCGATAACTGGCTTGCGCTCGACCAGCTTCGATACAATCGAACCTGATGGCAGATTTTGAGGCAGCAAAGCCCGCCGTGGCAGAGACGTCTGAAGCCTGGCGAAGGACTGAGATGGCGCGGCATCCCCAGCGCCCATACCCGATGGACTTTATCCAGGCACTCTTTACCGATTTCAGCGAGATCCACGGAGACCGTGCCTTCGGCGATGACCCCGCCATGGCAGCCGGTATGGCCCGTTTTCACGGGGAAGAGGTCATGGTCGTCTGCAACCTGAAGGGTCGCACTTTAAAGGAGCGCATGTTGCGCAAGTTCGGCAGTCCGGACCCTGAGGGATACCGCAAGGCGCTGCGCGCCATGAAACTGGCTGAGAAGTTCGGCCGTCCGGTCTTCACCTTCATCGACCTGGCAGGAGCAAATCCAGGCCTCGGCGCGGAAGAACGCGGACAGGCAGAGGCCATCGCCCGCAATCTGATCGAGATGGCTCGTCTGCGCGTGCCAATCCTGGCCACTATTACGGGTGAGGGAGGTTCCGGCGGAGCGCTCGCGCTGGCTGTGGCCGATCGGGTACTGATGCTCGAGAACGCCATGTATTCGGTCATCTCTCCCGAGGGTGCTGCCTCCATCATGTGGAAGGATGCCGCCAAAAAGCAGAAGGCAGCAGAGGCCCTGAAGTACACCGCAGATGATGTGAAGCGGCTGGGCTGCGTGGACGAGATCGTTGCAGAGCCGGAGGGTGGCTCACAGAACGATCCCGCCTATTCTGTCTCTCTTCTGAACGACCGTCTGGAGGCCAATCTGGCCCACCTTCGTGCGCTTAGCGTTGATGACTTGCTGGCCCAGCGCTACAGCAAGTTCCGCAACATGGCCCAGTTCTTCGAGGTAGCCTCCTAAGCTGCGTTGGCCACGATGACTTTGCAGACCCAGGACCGTATGCGTGGCTCCGGCGGGCTCTTTGGAGGCCAGACTCGGGGCAGCGCAGCCGTGCGCTTTGTCTTCGGCACCGTCTGGGTCTTTGCCTCCCAGATCATTGCCGTCATGGCCACGTCGAATATCGATACTTCGGCGCATGAACTGTTTTTCCGGACATTCTGGCTGGCCCTGCTGCTGCTCGGCTTCTGGGGAATGGGACGTGTTCTTGATGGGCAGGAAAGTCCTATCAAGGCCATGGGGCTTATGCGGCGAGAAGGATTTAGCAAAGAGCTCGCCCTGGGAGTAGCTACAGGCTGGGGACTCATTACGGTTCTGGTGCTGCCGATCATGCTCTCCGGCAGGCTCGACCTCAGCTTCTGGTGGAGCCCCCGGTCTATCCTGCTCACGGTAAATAACCTGATCTTGCTCGCGGTCGCCGCCCTGGTTGAAGAGGTTGCCTTCCGCGGCTATGCCTTTCAACGACTTCGCGATGCAGTTGGACCGACGGTCGCTACCTTATTGCTCGCCGCTGTCTTTGGTCTGGTTCATCTGAACAACCCCCACGGAGGCTGGCCGGCGGTCTTAGTGACCATGCTGGCGGGCATCATGCTGTCTGTGGCATATCTGCAGAC
>NZ_JBFRCY010000020.1:0-20015 GCF_052113305.1 Terriglobus sp. YAF25 | reverse complement strand
CCGTTGCCTCACTCGATCCAAACCTGCCCCTGATCGAAGTCCGTACCATGACCCAACAGATCGACTCCAGCCTCTCCAACGAACGCATCTTCGCGCGACTCACCGCCGGCTTCGGTCTGCTTGCCCTCCTCCTCGCCAGCATCGGTATCTATGGCATCATGAGCTACACTGTAGCCCGCCGTACGAGCGAGATCGGCATCCGCATGGCTCTCGGAGCCCGCACAGACCAGGTCCTCTCGATGGTGCTGCGCGAGGTGTCGTGGATGGCTTTAGCAGGTGTCGCGATAGGCATAGGTGGAGCGCTATGGCTGGGGCGCTTCCTTAGCGCAATGCTGTACGGATTGAAGCCCTCCGACCCGCTGACGTTGATAACCGCCGCGGCGTTGCTGGCTATCATTGCGCTGTTAGCCGCGCTTGGCCCCGCGCGGCGAGCATCGCGCATTGATCCTATCCGTGCGTTGCGACATGAATGAGGCCGGCATTCGTTGCCGTACATCATTGCCTTTGCATTGTGCTTAACGAAGTTCCTGGGCGAGCCCGATCAGAATCCCTTCAGGCCCGCGGATGTAGCAGAGCCGATAGGAGTCCTGATACCGGACAACTTCTCCTACGAGCTGCGCGCCGCGATTGCGAAGTCTTTCCAGCGTCTCGTCGATATCATCTACGGCGAACATGACGCGGAGGTAGCCCAGAGCGTTCACCGGGGCGTTGCGGTGATCCGCGACTACTGCCGGAGCGAGGAACCGCGAGAGTTCGAGACGGCTGTGGCCGTCCGGCGTGCGCATCATGGCGATTTCGACGCTCTGGTCGCCCAGTCCAGTGACACGTCCTGCCCATTCGCCTTCGATCGCAGCCCGACCTTCGAGCTCCAGCCCGAGCTCTTGAAAGAAATCAATCGTCCCGTCGAGGTCATCGACCACGATTCCTACGTTGTCCATCCGTTTGAGCGCCATGTGTCGAGTCTAAGCTCGAACCAAGTTGACCGGAGCCCTATTGCCTTTCAGCCACCGCAGTTTCGCTGTTTGGCGCTTTCGGTTGCAGCACCACACCTTCGTACGTCGTTGCTCCTGCAAGCCGTTCGCCGACAGGACGTACTTGCTTTACAGACCATCCGGCATCCCAGCTCGTCACCGTCATCGCCTTTGTGTTTACTGCATAGACCTTGGTCTCCGGGTCTCCTGGTGTTACCAGCACACGGCCACCGGCCCGATCGAAGTACAGGCCGCTCGCGCTCGTCAGGTACAGGTTCTTATGGATCTTCCACGTGGCGCCGTCGTCCTCCGAATAAAATAACCCGCCTCTGCCGGCAATCCATAAGCGCCCCATGTCATCCACGGCTGTGGCCCAGGTTTCGGCCAGACCTGACGGGAGCGTCATCGTACGGAAGCTCACTCCTCCATCCACGGACAGCAGCAGTTTGTCCCCACCCGCCGCCAGGACCCGCGTTCCGGTCGCGGCAACACTACGAAGTGGCACGTCCGCTGCACTTCGAATGTGATTCCAGCGCCGTCCCTCATCCTGCGACACGACAACCCCATCGGGCAAAGTCGCAAACACAGAGCTGCCCGACACACTCATCGAATCCACACGCGCCGTCGTCTCCACCGCGGGCTTCGGCCGCGGCTGACGGGCCTTGATCGTGACAATGYGTTTACCGCGTTTGATCTGCTTGTCCGCAACCGGTTCGGGCTGTAGGGGAGAAACCATCCCTGACGGCTTCCACACCTCGCCCTCCATCCGGTAAAGCCCATGCGCGGTCCCGGCCAGCACCGTTCCATTCGACGTCTGCGACAGCGACAGGACGTCTGCGCCCATCAAACCTTCGCTCTTCTGCCTCCAGTGTTCCCCGCCATCTTCGCTCACGAATACGCCACCCGCGGTCTTGTCATTCAAGACGCCTACGTACAGCCGCTGACGATAGGTTTCATCGGTCAACATCGCAGTCACCTGGCGGTCTTCCACGGCAGATGCCAGGTGCCCGCGTAGATTGTCTTCGGGTCAGTGGGATCAATTGCAATCGACTCCACCTCATGAATCTCTTTATTCTCTACCGGTGAGATACGGTTCCACGTGTCGCCGCCATCCTCCGATCGATACACTCCATCCAGAGCGCCCGCGACCAGCACCTTCGCCTCCGAGGGAGCCGCGCTCAACGCCCGCACTGAACGCCCCTTCATCGCTGCGTTCGCCGCGAAGGTACGGCCGCCATCATGCGAAACATACACGCCACCATCGGTGTTACCCAGCACCCATGCGCCCACTACCAGATGCCTGGGGTCACTCCTGTCCACCACCATGTTGTCCAGCGCGAGGTCATCTCGATTTTCAATCTGTGTCAGTCGAACCCAGCTCCTGCCTCCGTCACGGGACTCATACACCGTTCCCAGCACGGTTCCAAGGTAGACATGGTTATGGTCCGAAGGATCCTGCGCAAAGGACCGTGCGTCCCCTCCGCCCGGCCCATAGGGTGTCCACTGTGCGGCATTTTGTGCCGGCGAAGAACAGCAAACTCCCATCGCTAATGCGGCACCCAGGTAATACAGGTAATAAGAAGAAGGCTTCATCGGTGACTCCTCAAGCGGCTCGAATCACAGACGGCGTTCCATCGTCTCCCTGTTGCACTTCCCACTTTCATGCTGCAAAGGCAACCTTTTTCGGCAGGCAACCTTCGCGTTTTTTGCAACTACCCAAACCCAAACGAGACCGTCAGACTTCGGAGACTAGCTGTGTATCGCTGGCGCCTCGACGTGATCGTAAGAGAATCAGTCTTGCGACCCATACAATGAGCACAGGATGGACTTGTGCGCGTTTTCGTCACAGGAGCAACGGGGTTTATCGGTTCCGCAATCGTTCAGGAATTAGTCCATGCGGGACATCGGGTATTAGCACTCACGCGCTCTGCTGCGGGAGCAAAGTCGTTGGCCGTTGCGGGCGCCGAGATACACATGGGTGATCTGGAAGATCAGGAAAGGCTTCGTCTTGGAGCATCGATGTGCGATGGCGTAATCCATACAGCCTTCGTCCACGACTTCACAAACTGGACGACTAGCTGCGAGATTGATCGCCGGGCAATCGAGGCTCTTGGATCCGGGCTCGCCGGCTCGAATCGCCCTCTGATAGCCGCCTCCGGCACTGGAGTGGCGCGCATCGCGGGCCAGCTCGCAACCGAAGAAGATCCGCAATCCATCTCCGCCGGAATTCCCCGCACCGCGTCAGAAGAAGCAGTACAAACCGTAGCAGCGCTGGGTGTGCAAGCTTCTGTAGTTCGCCTTCCTCCAATCGTTCATGGCGAAGGCGATAACGGATTCATCCCGGAGATGATCGCCACCGCTCGACAACGCGGCGTTTCAGCATATGTGGTCGATGGACACAATCGCTGGCCTGCAGTACATCGGCTCGATGCTGCTCATCTCTTCCGGCTGGCGCTGGAGAGTGGGACAGCCGGAACTACATACAACGGGGTGGCAGATCAAGCAGTGCCGATACGTGAGATTGCTGAGGCTATCGGGCGGCGCTTGCGATTGCCCATAGTCAGCAAATCTGCGGACCAAGCGGTTGAACATTTCGGCTTCCTCGGTCACCTCCTGAGTCTCGATATACCCGCTTCCAGTACAGTCACTCAGAAATTATTGGGATGGTATCCGAGGCAGTCCGGTCTTATTTCGGATCTCGATCACGTGCGATATTTCGAAGCTTGAATATGCTGTGCAGTCGCCTTGAGCGCCGGCACGGAAAGTCTGCGCTCTTTTTGGAAGAAAGTTCAGTCCGCGCCGCGCAACTCCCTGCCTACGCGATCAGCAAATCTTCAGACGAGTCTTAGTAACCGCACTTTTATGAATCCTAGCCCGGTGCATGACATCAATTAGATGACTGTCGAAATACTTTCACAACATTCGACACGGAGGGTTTATGGGAAAACTATCGAATAAGGTTGCCGTCGTTACCGGAGCAAGCAAAGGAATTGGCGCTGCCATTGCAAAACAGCTCGCGAAGGACGGCGCCAGCGTCGTTGTTAACTACGCTTCGTCGAAGGAAGGTGCGGATAAGGTAGTCGCCGAGATCAAGGCTGCCGGCGGAAATGCCGTCGCCATCGGCGGCTCGGTTGCAGACAATAACCAGACCGTAACGCTCTTCGAAGAAGCGAAAAAGGCCTATGGCAAAGTCGATATTCTTATCAACAACGCCGGTGTTTATTCGTTCGTCCCCCTTGAAGACGTCACCGCAGAAGAGTATGCCCGCCAGTACAACACCAACGTTCTTGGCCTTCTGCAGGCCACACGTGAGGCGGTTAAGCACTTCCCGGCCGAGGGCGGCAGTGTAGTGAACATCAGCTCGATCGCCAGCACCTTCGCACCACCGACAACCAGCATCTACAGCGGAACCAAGGGAGCGGTCGACACGATCACCAAGGTGCTCGCGAAGGAGCTCGCGCCGAAGAAGATTCGCGTAAACGCCATCAACCCCGGCTATGTTGTCACGGAGGGCACCGAGAAGGTCGGAGTCACCGGCTCCCCGCAGGAAGAGTTCTTCATCTCCATCACCCCGCTCGGACGTGCCGGTCAGCCGGAGGACATCGCCCTTCCGACTTCCTTCCTTGTCTCTGAAGATGCCCGCTGGATCACCGGCGAAATCATCAAAGTTGGCGGCGGAGCAGGGATCTAATCTCCCTGCCTTACCTCACTAACCATATCGGGCTGCGGTCGTTGATTGACCGCAGCCCAAATATTCTTCGGAGCTACTTCGCGACCGCTTTTAGATAGCGATAGAAGAACTCACACCCAGCGTCGAAATCCGAAGCCTTGAT
Source organism: Terriglobus sp. YAF25 (assembly GCF_052113305.1). Lineage (NCBI taxonomy): Bacteria > Pseudomonadati > Acidobacteriota > Terriglobia > Terriglobales > Acidobacteriaceae > Terriglobus > Terriglobus sp. YAF25. The sequence goes on along the minus strand of NZ_JBFRCY010000020.1, from coordinate 15,211 downwards.
CCGCTCGTCCTTCCCATGTGCGCGGTTCTCGTCGCGATCCATTCCCATGCCGGAGATGCCGTAACTCGGCATTCCCGCAGCCATGGTGTAGATAGAGTCAGTCGCACCGAACTCCATCGACGGCACAATCACCAGCCCCGGCCACATCTGCCCGGCTACCTGTTTCAGCGGATCGAAGACTGCCGGTAGTGGCGGAGGAGGCGCTGCACTGGCGCGATTGGGAGCGGTATCGCTCACACGGCCTCCGTCGCTCTTATACGCAACCTTCACCTCGGCGTCTCCAATCACACGAACCAGCTCCTCCCGCACCTGCTCCTGCGTATGCCCGGGAAGGATGCGGCAGTTCACATTGGCCTGCACCTTATTCGGCAAAGCATTGGGCGCGTGTCCTCCCTGGATCATCGTCGCCACACAGGTGGTGTGCAGCGCAGGATAGATCTCAGGGTTCTCGTTCAACCGCTTCAACGCGCTCGGATCCGGAGGAGTCTTCAGGACGGCCATCCGGTCGGCACCAGGACGTCCGCCATCCAGCTTTGCCAGCGCAGCAAACTGCGCCCGCGTTACCTCATTCAGCTCGAATGGGAACTGATACTTCTCCACCTTCGCAAGGCCCGCCACCAGACGATAGATCGCATTTCCCGGCATCGGCTCCGAGGAGTGGCCTCCGGGAGAGGTTGCCGTCAGGACGTAGTCGGCATAGGTCTTCTCGGTCGCCTCAACATTGAGCGAGTATGGTTTGCCGTTCACGGTCGTCATGCCGCCGCCATCGGGATTGATAACGAACTCGGCCTGCATTTCTTCCGGATGATGCTGCATTAACCAGCCCACACCGTTCGAGGCGCCCCCTTCTTCGTCAGCGGTCAACGCCAGAATGATGTCGCGGCTGGGCACAAAGCCATCACGCTTCATGCGCAGGAATGCCTCTATGGCTGCGGCGTCTCCGTCTTTGACGTCATACGTTCCGCGGCCGTAGAAGTAGCCGTCCTTCTCCGTAAAGACAAACGGATCGGTCGTCCAGTCGGAGCGGTTCGCCTCCACCACATCCAGGTGGCAGATCACCAGCATCGGCTTCAGCGTCGATCCCGGCTTGCCGCGATAACGTGCCACCAGATTCATCTTGCGGTCGTTGGGTCCAAGCAGCTTCAGGTCCGCGGCAGGAAAGCCTGCATCCAGCAATCGCTGCCGCATGGCCTCCGCCGCCGCAGTCACACTGCCAACGGAGTCCGTCGTGTTGATCTCGATCAGCTGTTTGAAGATCGCCCGCGCTTCGGCTACCTCGGCATTTCCGGCGTTTCTGCCTGACTGCGCTGACGCTCCGACCGTACACACTATCCCCAGCACTATTCCTGCCGCCGCTGTCTTCATCGTGCATCCCCTCAGCATCATCGTACCTATCAGGATCATCGCACCTGGCGGGCATCGCTTCTCCGAAACACCTATACTCTCCCTAGCGCATGCAAGCTGCCGTCCTCACCAACGTCACCAAACTCTATGGCCGCTTCGCCGCCTTGAAGAACCTTTCGGTCACGCTTGAGGCGGGCGCCGTCTATCTTGTTCTCGGCGAGAATGGAGCCGGCAAATCCACCCTGCTGCGCATGCTCGCCGGGCTTTCCATACCGACCCGAGGCGGGCTAACTGTCCTTGACGGACCGGCCAACAGGCAGCAGAGCCGTGTCGCCTACATGAGCCACGCCACCATGCTCTACGACGAGCTGACCGCCATGGAAAACCTGACCTATTACTCCGGCCTGCGCAAGGGTTCAGGAGAGTGCGCCTGTACCGGCTCCCCCGAGATGGCGCTGCGAGCAGTCGGTCTCGATCCGCACCTTAATAAGCCCGTCAGCCAGTACTCACAGGGGATGCGGCAGCGGGTTTCGCTGGCGCGAGTTCTCTCCGCAGACCCCGAGATGCTCTTACTCGACGAGCCCTTCTCGAATCTGGATGTCCATTCCGTTGCCCAGATGCTTGACCTGTTGAAAGACTTCCGCACCTGGCCGCTGGCCAACGGCCACGCCCGCACCATCGTTCTCACGACCCACCAGGCGGAGTTGGCCATGCCGCTGGCTGATCACGTCCTGCGTATCCAGGCCGGAGAGTTTGTCTCGATGGAGGCCACACGGACGCAATGAGCTCGCACGTGTCTAAAATAAACCTCTCCAAGACGAACGCCGCCCGCATCCTCGACCAGTTGGGCATCTCCTATGAGATCCGTACCTACGAGGTCGACCCCAACGACCTCACGGCCATCTCCGTCGCGAAGAAGATCGAGATGCCGATCGAGCAGGTCTACAAGACACTGCTCTCCCGCCTGCACTCCGGCGAGTACGTCTTTGCCGTCGTCCCCGGCGATGCGGAGCTCGATCTGAAAAAACTCGCAGCCGCCGCCGGAGAGAAGAAGGCCGAGCTGGCCTCGCTCAAAGACGTCGAACCCCTCACCGGCTACATCCGTGGCGGTGTCACCGTGATGGGCGCAAAGAAGGCCTTCCGTGCCTTCGCCGATGAGACGCTTGAGCTCTGGGACCGCATCTCCGTCTCCGCCGGGCAGCGCGGTATGCAGCTTCTGCTGTCCCCAGCGGATTACCTGCGTGCCTCCGGAGCTGAGATCGTCGACCTCACGAAAGCCCCGGTGCAGCAGGCATGAACTATCTCCGCACCGTCTGGCTGCACCTCGAAAAGGAGCTCCTGCTCGAGTTCCGCTCACGCGATGCCCTGATGGGCATGCTCTTCTTCACTCTGCTGATCGTCGTCGTCTTTTCGCTGGCCTTTGACCCCACCTCGCAGCCGACACTCGCCCGGCAGATCGCCGGAGGTCTGCTCTGGGTCGGCCTGCTCTTTGCCTCCACTACAGCCTTGAACCAGTCCTGGTCGCGCGAGATGCGGAACGGCGTCCTCGATGCCCAGCGGATGTCACCCTCACCACCCTCCGCACTCTTCCTCGGCAAGGCTCTGGCGAACTTTCTGTTTGTCACGATTGTGGAAGTAATACTTGCACCGATATTCTTTATCTTTTTCAATTTGCACATCTTAGGCCAAGCGAGCATGCTGCTTGCCCTGCTCCCTCTGGGCACCTGGGCGATCGTCGTGAACGGCACTTTCTTTGCCGCGCTGGGTCTGCGTGCCCGTAGCCGGGAGCTCCTTCTGCCGCTTATCCTCTTCCCCATCGCTCTGCCGGCACTGCTCGCCATGATTTCGGCGGCTACCGGAATCCTGACGGGAGAGACCGAACCACAATCGGCTCTGCGGATTCTTCTCATCTATGACACGGTCTACACCACCGTCTCGCTGCTGCTGTTTGAGACCATCCTTTCGGCGGAGTAAAGCTCAGGGCGTGAAATCCCATTCGGAATAACCAATGGACCGGAAACAAGTTCGCCAGGAACCCCACCCCTTCCCGAGAAAGCCGCGAAGAATGGGGCAACGAGAACATTGGCTCACTGAAATTCGTCGATACACCCACTCTGTCTGATCCCTTAGCCCAGGTTGTTCGCTTAGCGCACACAATGTGGGCCGTCGCCTGAATGGCACGGGTTTACGTTGGTACACTGATGACACCGTGCAAGGCCTGAAAAAAGCATCCGGAATCGCACTCTTTCTCGCGACTCTTCTCATTCTGATCGTTGGCTTTCAGAAGGCGATGGTTGCCCCTGTCGATGCCCAGCAGGGAGAGGTCTACCGCATCTTTTACTACCACGTCCCTTCGGCCATCTCCGCGCTCTGCTTCCCGTACGTAAATTTGATCGGCGCGCTTGGCTATCTCTACTTCCGTCGTAAGGATGAGATCAAGGCCGCGGCGTGGGATGCGCTGGCTCTTGCCGGAGCCGAAATCACGACCGTCTACTGCACCATCGGCCTGGTCACCGGCTCTCTGTGGGGACGCGTCGCCTGGGGCATCTGGTGGACATGGGATGAACGCCTGACCACCTTTCTTCTATTGTGGCTGCTGTACGTCAGCTACCTGCTGCTGCGTCGTTTTTCGCCTCCGGGGCAGACATCAACCCTCGCATCCGTTCTCTCGGTCTTCGCGGCCGTGGATGTCCCGATCGTCTACTACTCCATCCGCTGGTTCCGCACCCAGCATCCGTCCCCTGTCTTCGGCGGAGGCGACGGTGCGGGCCTGGATAAGTCCATGTACCCAGCCTTCCTTTGGAATCTCGCCGGCTGGTTTCTCTGGGGCTGCGTCATGATCGGCTTCCGCCTCATCAGTGCACGCCGGGAACGTCTGGCGGAACTGCAGGAGGCTATCTAAGATGGCGCATCGTCACCTTGTCCTTGCCTATGCGTTTGTCCTGGGAATCCAGGCGGCCTACTTCCTCTTCGCCCTGAATCGCTGGCGGAAGTCGCGCTAGCATCCATTCGGCCATGAGCCGGCGGAGCAACTAACAGACCGTACTTACTTGGAACCAGCCATGGGCCATACAGAACGCTTCACAGGTCGTGCTGCCGCCTATCAACAGTACCGGCTCAGCTATCCCGCAGCCGAGGTCATGCATATTTTGCGCGACTGGACCGGCCTGAGATCTGGCGACACGATTGCCGATATCGGCGCCGGCACCGGCATGCTGACCGAGCTCTTCCTCAACAACGGCAATCCAACCATCGCCATCGAGCCGAACGCCGAGATGCGGGCTGCCTGCGCGATGCAGTACGGCGGCCATCCGAACCTCACCGTGATCGACGCCACCGCGGAAGCAACAACGCTCCCTGACCGCTCCGTCGATCTGATAGCGGCAGGCAGAGCCTTTCATTGGTTCGATCACGCACGGGCGCTTCCGGAGTTTCGGCGCATCCTCAAACCTGGGCGCTGGGTGGCCCTCGTCAGCATCGGGCGCGCCAAGGATGACTCACCTCTCTCACAGGCCTTTGAGTCTCTGCTAACCACGCACGGAACCGACTATCCCTACGTCCGCGATGGCTATCGCGTGCATGACAAGCTGGAAACGCTCTTTCCTGGAGGAGAGGTTTGCCAGACTGCCATTCCCGGTGAGCAGAAGATGACGCTGGATGCCCTGACCGGCCAGGCGATGTCGTACTCCATGGCTCCCCTGTCCGGCGACCCGCGCCATGCAGCGTTTATACAGGCTCTGGGAGAGTTCTTTCGGCGATTTAGCAATGGCGGTCTGCTTACCCAGCCGACAACGTGCTGGATCAACTGCTGCCGATTCGCTTCGTAGGACAGCGAATCGGGAAAACCCATTCACCGTTGCCCCATTCTTTGCGAAGCAAAGGGTGGGGTCCCCGGCGAACTTGTTCGCTGGGGCTTAGCATGGGGTATCGCGCTTCGCGCGACGGTTTCTTCAGTCTATTGGGGGCAGACTCCAATGTGATCCAGTGCTAACTCGCTCAAGCAAAGCGGTCTCGCTTCGCTCGATACCCCACCCTTCGCTCCGCGAAGAATGGGGCAACGAAGGCATCGCTGCGACAAATATTGTCGCTTTACTCTGTTTTCCGGGAATTTCTACCGCCGTGCTACTTCCACCGGCGCCGGGCGCTCAACCTGCGGCGTGACCATGCTGCTGGTGTCTTTCATTGCGGCGATGTCTTTGTCGTACCGTCCGACCAGCGAGTTCCAGCGGATGATGGCCAGTTCTTCCAGCATCTTGGCGCCGTCTTTCAGGTAGCTCATCTGCGACCGCTCGTCGTGGCCCCAGGTCACCGGAACCTCACGGACGACGTAACGGAGCTTGCGGGCGATGAAAAGAATCTCCGGGTCGAATCCCCAACGTTCGATGCGCTGCAGGCGGAAGATAACCTGTGCCGCGCTGCGGCGAAAAGCCTTGAAGCCGCACTGGGTGTCCTTGTACGGAAGCCCCATCACCAGCCGCGTCATAGCGTTGAAGCAGCGTCCGAAGAAACGCCGGTAGAGCGGCTGATAGATGGTCTGCCGCTGGCGTTCCAGCCAGCGCGAACCGATGGCCACATCGGCGCCGGCATCCAGGGCCGCAAACAGCCGTTCCGCCTCTTCCATCGGGGCCGACAGATCGGCATCCGTAAACATCACCATCTCGCCGGCAGCCTGTAGAAGTCCGTTGCGGACGCTGTAGCCCTTCCCCCGGTTGCCGCGATTGTGGATGAGCTTCAGGCGCGGATGGTGCTCCATCCACCGCTTGACGATGGCGGGCGTCTGATCGGCTGAGCCGTCGTCGACGACCAGTACCTCAGCATCCCATCCACGGTCGCTCACACACGTCAGAACGCGGTCCAGGGTTCTTTCAATACGCGCCTGTTCGTTGAACGCAGGGATGACGATACTGATCTTCGGGTGCTGCATAGCCGGCCTTCGCAATGATAAGGGTTTATCGCCGCTTATCATACTCTTCCTTTAGACGTGAGTGATATGCGCTCAGACGCAGTTTTGCGGTGTACACTCAACGACATCTATGCAGGACGAGTTCCAGAGCCCGCCGCCACAGGATCCACCTCCGCCGCAGTCTCAACCTGCCCCGGCTGCACGGCAGGCCTATACCTACGCTCCTCCTCCGCCACCGCAGCAGCCCTACGGCTACTATGCCGCCCGTCCACCGCGGCGGCCGCGCTCTCCGTGGTTCTGGATCGGCATCATCGGCGGCGCCGCGGTCGTCCTGGTCTGCCTCTTCTCGCTGTTTGTCTATGCCGTCATCAAAGCCGGCGGCGTTGACACGGAGTCCACGGCAGGCGGCTTCGGTTCCGGCGGCAAGATCGGCGTCATTGAAGTAGACGGCGTCATCCTTTCGTCAGACAAGTTCAATGARCAGCTCCGCAAGATGRCTGATAATGACGACGTCAAAGCCATCATCCTGCGCATCAACTCACCCGGCGGCGGAGCTGCCGCCTCGCAGGAGATCTATCACGAGGTGTTGCGGGTCAAACAGGCGAAGCACAAAAAGATCATTGCCAGCATTGAGTCAGTCGGTGCATCGGGCGCCTATTACATTGCCTCCGRTTGCGACCGCATCTACGCCAATCAGGCCTCGGTCGTCGGCTCCATCGGCGTCATCATGGAGTGGATGAACTACGGCGACCTGATGCGCTGGGCCAAGCTGAAGAATGTCATTCTCAAGGCCGGCGAGCTGAAAGATGCCGGAAATCCCACCCGCGACCTCACACCCCAGGAACAGGCCTACTTCCAGACGCTGGTCGACAACATGCACGTCCAGTTCATTCACGATGTCGCTACAGGGCGCCATGTTGCCGACGACAAGATCAAGCCCCTGGCGACAGGACAGGTCTGGACCGGCGAGCAAGCCCTTCCCCTCGGCCTTATCGACCGCCAGGGTGGCTACCGCGACGCTTTGATGGAAACCGCGAAAGAAGTTGGAATCTCGGGCGAGCCTGGCATCGTTCGCCCCAGAAAGGAGAAGACGGGCCTGCTCTCGGCACTGGTGAACTCCGATCCGGACGATATCTTCCCAAACCCGAGCAAACTGCTGAATGAGGCCCCGGGTTTCTATTTCATGTGGAAGTAACTCGGCAAAAATCTTTGAAACCACCTTCTGCCGTCGTTCGTCAAAACGTGTAAAGCTAAAGCTGTCTCGCATTTACGCGTGATTTTCGGATCCCCCGTACACGCAAGCCCCGAAAGGATGCCGATGACCAAGGCCGACCTCGTTGAAAAAGTCACCGCTCTCGGAGATCTGACCCGCCGCGACGGCGAAATCATCGTCGATACCCTCTTTGACTCCGTGATCGGCGCCCTCAAAACCGGCGACAAGATCGAGATTCGCGGCTTCGGATCGTTCCGCACGCGCCAGAGAAAGCCACGCATCGGCCGTAATCCGAAGACCGGAGCCAAGGTCGACGTCCCGGCAAAGCGGGTGCCGTACTTCAAGCCGGCCAAGGAACTGCGCGACCTCGTCAATCCGAAAGAATCCTCTGATCCCGAGGAGATCGACATCCACCACCCGCCCGCCATGTAAGCAGGCTTTGTCGTTGGACTCCAATCGAACGGCTAAGCATTTTCCCTGTTAATGGATATGCCGGAAGAAGGGTGCAGCCGCGTTTTCATTGCGGAAAACGTCATACATGCGTAGCCCTACACCACCCCCACAGGGAAAATGCTTCGGAACGTAAGCCCCACCCTGAAATTTGTTCTGCTGACGTTCCTGATCGCGTATACGGTCGGGTACGGCCTGCTGTGGCTTTGGCCGTCGTCATCGGGTCTGGCATCGCAATACCTTCCGAGAATCGGCGTCGTCTACGCGCCGGCGATAGCTGCAATGCTGGTGACCGGAAGAGAGGGCATCGGCGGGTTACTGCGGAAGCTCGATCCGCGCGGGCAATGGCTCTGGGTGCCGCTACTGCTGGCCACAGGCGTAGTTTGCACGGCAGCGGCCGCCCTCGTGGTTGGAGTAAAACCGCGAGACCTCACCCATACTGCTCAGGCGTGGCCCTTGTTTGCGGCGCATGCACTGCTTCAGTTCGTGTTCGCCGGATGCGGCGAGGAATTGGGATGGCGCGGGTGGCTGCTCCCGCAACTGATGACTCGTCATCGGACCGTTGTCGCAACCATGATTGTCGCGGCGATATGGGGATGCTGGCACGCTTTCATTCTTCTCAGCGGCCTGCGAACAGCGTCTACGTTTCTGTTCGGCGTATTCGGCTTGTCGTTTCTTTTCACCGCGCTGTGGCAGCGCGTGAATGGGAATATCTTCGTGCTCGCCGTGGCTCACGCCAGCGTCAACGCCCCGCTCTCGTTGCTGAGTCAGCAGAGTGTCATAGACGCCGCGTTCGTGCTGTACGGCCTTCTTGGTCTAGTGGTGCTCATCTGGATGTTGACGCGATCCAATCGCGTGCTTCCTCCATCTGATCGGCAGATTCTTGAAACGGTCGCTATCGCCGAAACGACCTCTATCGCCGCCACTTCTCCAGCACAATCGCCTCCGCCCGAGCCTTAAGCTCATCCAGCGTCAGCGTGGTGGAGTCCACCAGCACAGCATCTTCGGCAGGCTTCAGCGGTGATTCGGCGCGATTACGGTCGCGCTCATCGCGCTCCCGCAGCTCATTCTTGACCGCATCTTCGGTCGGTTGGCCTTCGCTGGGACCGGTCTGCACGAAACGGCGGTGTCCGCGTGCGTCCGCCGAGGCATCAAGAAAGATCTTCACCTCGGCCTTCGGAAAGACGACCGTGCCGATGTCGCGGCCTTCCATGACCACCCCACCCTGCGCTCCCATCCGCTGTTGCGCGGCAACCATCAGGGCACGGACTTTGGGATGAACACTAACCCTTGAGGCGGCCTGGGTTACATCCTTCTCTCGCAACTGAGCGGTGACATCTTCTCCATCCAGAAGCACCTGGTTCCCATTCTCGGTCGGCTGCAGCTCGATGACCATGGTCTCTGCCATAGAAGAGAGCGCCGGCTCATCGTCCAGGGGGAGCCCCAGACGAAGAGCCTTCAACGCGACAGCGCGGTACATTGCACCGCTTTCCAGGTTCAACAGGCCGAAGCGCTTTGCGAGAAACGTGGCGATAGTGCTTTTACCGGCGCCGGATGGTCCGTCAATGGCTACGACGGGCTTGCGATCCACCATTACTCATCACTCTTTTTACGGAACGGCTTCGCGGCTCCGGGCTTGCCGAACTTCTTTGGAACTCCGGACTTTCCACCTGGCTTCGACCCGAACTTCTTGGGCGCTCCGCCAAACTTCTTTGGAGCTCCTCCGAACTTCTTGGCACCGAAGGAAGGCTTACCGCCGTCAGCCTTGAAGGTACGGCGCGGACGATCTTCTCCCGCTCCTTCYTCRCGCTTGCGGAAMGGCTTSCGCTCACCRTCAAAYGGYTTGCGCTGGAACGGCTTGCGGTCACYATCACCGCCAAAGCTGCGSCGTGCCGGACGTTCGCTACCCGCTCCTTCCTCACGGGACGGAAAGGCTTGCGCTCACCRTCGCCGCCAAAGCTRCGACGGGCTGGACGCTCACCGCCTGCRCCCGCTTCACGCGGACGGAAAGGCTTACGCTCACCATCRAACGGCTTACGCGAATACGGCTTGCGCTCACCGTCGCCACCGGAACTGCGGCGGGCTGGACGTTCACCGCCTTCGCCCGCTTCACGCGGACGGAAAGGCTTACGCTCACCATCGAACGGCTTACGCGAATACGGCTTGCGCTCGCCGTCTCCACCGAAACTGCGGCGGGCTGGACGTTCGCCGCCTTCGCCCGCTTCACGCGGACGGAAAGGCTTACGYTCACCRTCRAACGGYTTGCGCTGGAAWGGYTTGCGATCGCGGTCRCCGCCRAAGCTRCGACGSGCTGGACGCTCACCGCCTGCGCCTTCCTCACGTGGACGGAAAGGCTTACGCTCACCATCGCCGCCAAAGCTGCGACGGGCTGGACGCTCACCGCCTTCACCCGCCTCGCGCGGGCGGAAAGGCTTACGCTCACCATCGAATGGCTTGCGCTGGAAAGGCTTGCGGTCGCGACCTCCACCAAAGCTGCGGCGGGCTGGCCGCTCACTGCCTTCACCGGCTTCGCGGGGGCGGAACGGTTTACGCTCACCACCGGCAGTGCCTTGGTCGGTGCGGAAGCTTCTGCGGGCAGGGCGCTCACCTTCTCCGGACGGCCTGCGCTCCGTGGGACGGCGGTCTGCGGCAAAGGTCTTTTCGGTACGCTGACGAGCGCGTTCGAGCAGGCCCTCACGATCAGGCTCAGACTCGCCGACATCACCCACATCGACACCTTCTTCGCCTTCTTCGGAGGTCACTTCGACAGGAACAATCTCCGGCATCTCCGGCAGCTCGCCGCGAATGTTCAGCAGCGTCTTGCCTTCGAGCACCACTTCATCAAGCTGACGGGCGGCATTCAAGCCGCTCACCGCATCACGCACCTTTGAACGCGCTACCAGAGGCGAGAGAAACACCTCAATCTCATCGAGCTCCGCAACCAGCGCCGCGCTCAGATACAGCGAGATCATTGCCGAGAGGGCCGTCGGCACACCAGCATTGCCACCGGCTTTGATCTGCTTGGTAAACCGCGCTGTAAGCAGCTCCCACTCGGTCTCTTGGTCCCCATCCTGGTACACCGGGATCACGCGCAGCATGGCCCACAAGTCGCTAAGCGCACGCAGCACGGCGGCGTGCGTCAGCTCGCGGCCAAGCTCCGGAAGCAGGTTGGAGACAGTCTGCGGCCCCTTGGACTTCAACACGCTCCAAACCTTCAGTGCGAGTGGCGAAAGCGACGATGCCGCCGGAGCTGCCTTCCAGTTCTTGTCGCCACGCAGCGTGTAGAGATACGGCAGCGCGGCTGCGCTCACGACAAAATCCGGGATATCCCCGGGGGCGGCGCCTCCAAGGAGGAGTAACGGCACCGCTGCTCCCTCACGAACCAGACGGCCCAGCATCTGTTTTGCAGCCTCTGCCTCGGCCACTCCAGGTTCCGCAACTCCACTTACCGCCGAAACGAAGACGGGGGCGGGTGCAGCAAGCTGCGTCTTCGGCGTCCACAGAACGAGTCCCATGCGGTCAACCCACGCACGGGCGTCTTCCAAAATTAAAAGCGCATTGCTGTCCAGCCCAAAGGCGCGACGCCGCGCAAGATCCAATTGCTCACGAGTCATAACCTTTTAAGTCTATCGGCAATTGCTGTCCAGTGCCGCGTCTGGAGCCGTCAGGATGAACTTTAGAGCGTTTTCCCTGTTGCGGGGTACCCCGCAAGGAACGTGCTGTGGCGTTTTCATTGCCGAAAACGCCCATAGATGCGGAAGCCCGCGCTACACCTACAGGGAAAATGCTCTAGCCCGCACTGAATCATGCAATCAGCAATGACAACGGAGCTCAGATACGGTTGAAGGCCCGCTGAATCTCCTTCAGCGAATAACGCAACGCGATCGGCCGTCCATGCGGGCAGCTTGTCGGATGTTGCGTCTTCGCGAGCTCTGCCAGCAGCCACTCAATCTTTGCCGGATCGAGCGGCATATTGATCTTGATCGCCGCATGGCACGCAATCGACGCGGCAATCCTGGTGCGGCGTGCTTCGGCATTCTCAACCTGCCCTGTGCGATCATCCGCCAGCACCTCGTCCAGCAGATGCTCCAACTCTTTGCCCTCGAGGCCAACCGGAGCCGCTTTGACAGCCAGAGTTCGCGGACCAAAGGGCTCGGCTTCAAAGCCGTTGCGGTCCAGCTCATCGGCCAGATCCGCGAAAGCAAGCATCTGCGCCGGCTGCAGATCGACCAGCAGCGGCATCAGCAGCCTTTGCCGCTGCACCGACTCGGTACGGCGCTCACGCAGGATCTTCTCAAACAGAACACGCTCATGAGCGACGTGCTGATCGATGATCCAAAGACCGTCTTCATTCACCGCCAGGATGAAGGAATTGCGTAACTGCCCTACAGCCCGCAATGTCGCCAGCGAATGTAGTGTCTCGGGGCGTTCTTCGCCTTCCTCCGGCGTCGCTGAAGAGCAGGAGTGCCGCCCCGAGACCCGCTGTTCCGGTTCCCGCAGAAATGGCGGCTCATCAACCGGAGCCTCCGTCTGAGGGAAGACAATGCGTTGCTCGGTCGCGAGAAACGGATCTGCCTGCAGCGAAAACGCCGCCGCATCACTCGCCTGCGGATCTCCTTCGGACGCTGGAGGAAGATCAGGCGCACCCGGCATGGGACTGACGTCGATGCGCAGTGCCTCGGCCGCCAGGGGCGAGTCCGTGAGCGCCATCGCAAAACTCATCACCGGCCGTGCCGCCATCAACGCGGTACGGACCGAGTCGCGCAGGAAGTCATGCACGATCGACTGCTGCCGGAAACGGACCTCCGTCTTCGCCGGATGAACATTCACGTCCACCTCGGCCGGCGGAACATCGAGAAACAGCAGCACCACCGGGAAGCTGGTCGGTGGGATGACATTGCGATAGGCCTCCGACAGGGCATGCAGCACCAGACGGTCGCGAATCAGCCGCCCATTCACAAAAACATAGATCGAGTTACGGTTGAGCTTTTGCAGTTCCGGCTTTGAAACAAAGCCACTTATGCGCATCACTCCCGGCTCGGGCGGCTCATAGTTCTCGTCCCGCTTCCATGGCGGCGGCTCCGGAATACCGACGCGGGCAAAGTCAGTCTCGGCAGCGACAGGAATCATCTGGTCCACGGTCTCGCGGCCGAAGATCTGGAACATGCGGTCGGCTGCGGAGGTCACCGCAGGAGCCACCAGCAGGGCATGCGTTGCCGAATGCAGCTCAAAGTGCTTTGTCGGATTCGCCAGGGCGTAGTGCGTCACCAGGGCAGCGACATGCTGTAGCTCAGTCGATTCGCTACGCAGGAACTTCCGGCGTGCCGGAGTATTGAAGAACAGATCCCGGATCGTCAGGGTCGTGCCTGCCGGCCGCCCGAGATCCTCCACCCGCAGGAGCTTGCCGCCCGCGATCTCTACTAGCGTGCCGGCTTCGTCTTCTGGAGCGCGGGTCTCCATCGTCAACCGGGAGACTGAGGCGATAGAAGGCAGCGCCTCACCACGGAAGCCAAGGGTGGCAATCTGCAGCAGGTCATCGGAGCTGCGCAGCTTGGAGGTCGCATGCCGCTCGAAGGCGAGCAAAGAGTCATCGCGCCCCATGCCATGTCCGTCATCGGAGATGCGGATGAGCTTGCGCCCGCCTGCTTCGACCTCGATGCGGATCCGCGTAGCGCGAGCATCGAGCGCGTTCTCCAGCAGTTCCTTAACGACGGAGGCTGGACGCTCTACCACCTCACCGGCAGCAATCTGGTTCGCTACCTGGTCTGACAGCACACGGATACGGCCCATCCGGATATTTTATGGAAAGTTCGATGTGAGGAAAGATGGGCTTAAATACAAACGCCCGCATCCGGAGTATCGGACGCGGGCGCGATCATGAGCTCTACTTGAAAGTACCGCACAGGAAGGCAAAGAAAACGCCGAAGAGGATAAGGAATACCTGCCAGTAGCGGTCGATGAAAGTGTTCTGTGCGTGCGACATCGCGGTAATAATCTCCTTCTGCCATCCTACATGGATAGCCTGTTGCCTGCGAAGTCCATGCGAGTCATCCCCCGGATGACTCGGCTTACTTCTTCTTGGACTTCGACTTCCCTTTAGCCTTGTCCTTCGTCTTGTCTTTCTTGGACTTCTTTTTAGAAAGCGAAAGAGTCGACTCCTGGTCACCGACCATATGCAGACGCATGAAGTTCGTGCCTCCGGACTTAGTGCGGGTACCGGCGACAATGCCGAGAATCTGACGATCCTGCACATAGCCGGCATCGCGCAGAATGTCGTCGGCCATGCTGACCAGAACGTCGGTGTCATGGAAACGGGCACAGAGTACCGGCGTCGTGCCCCACAGCAGCATTGAGCGGTTGATGACCGCCTGATCCGGCGAGAGAACGTAGATCGGGGTCTCCGGAGAGCATCACAGCGTCGGTGCCATCGTAGATTGCATTGGCGACGTCGCTGGCTTCGGCGCGGGTCGGGCGAGGATTCTCGATCATCGACTCCAGCATCTGGGTTGCCGTAATGACCGGCTTACGTGCCTCATTCGCCTTGGTAATGATGTGCTTCTGGATCGCGGGAACCTTCTCCGGCGGGACCTCAACACCCAGATCGCCGCGGGCCACCATGATGCCGTCGGCGACTTCCAGGATCGAGTCCAGGTGCTCGATCGCCTGTGGCTTTTCCAGCTTGGCAATGATCCAGGCATCGCTCTTCAACGCAGCCAGCCGGGTCTTTACGTGACGCACATCGTCCGCCGTGCGGACAAACGAGACCGCGACCGTATCGACGCCTTCGCCAATCGCAAATTCCAGGTCTTCCTCATCCTTCTCGGTCAGCGAGGGAACCTTCACCGGAATGCCGGGGAGGTTAATGCCCTTGTTCTCGCCGAGCATGCCGCCATTGAGGATGTCGCAGACTACGTCCTCGCCATTGACCTCGCGGACGATCAGCTCGATCAGGCCGTCGCTCAGCAGGATGCGGGCGCCGGGCTCGAGGTTCTCTGCCAGCGTAGTGAAGGTAGTTCCAACGGCCGCTGCCGTGCCTTCCTTGATCTTCGGGGAGATCGTGAGCAGCTTTCCCTGCTCCAGCAGAACGGGCTTGCCGCCCTTCAGCTTGCCGGTACGGATCTTCGGCCCCTGCAGGTCAGCCAGGATGCAGATGGCCTTCTTCTCCTGCTGAGAGACGCGGCGGACCATCCGGATCAGTTCGGCTTTCTGGGCATGGGTGCCATGTGAAAAATTCAGGCGGGCAACATCAAGCCCGGCACGGACGAGTTGTCCGAAGATGAGCTCATCACTCGACGTGGGTC
>NZ_JBFRCY010000019.1:0-31593 GCF_052113305.1 Terriglobus sp. YAF25 | reverse complement strand
CCCGGAAGGGGTGTGCAGCGGCGTTTTCATTGCGGAAAACGCCCATAGATATGGAAGCCCTACACGACACCTACAGGGAAAATGCTCTAGTCGGAAACTTACCGCTCTGCGCGAATCTCTACAACACCGGGCAGCGGCGTGGGAGCCCAGTTCTTTTCCATGCAGACGGCGACGCAGTTCCGACCGGCGCGTTTCGCACGGTACAACGCCACATCAGCGCGGCGGTGCATCAGGGGCCAGGCATCGCCATTGCCCAGGTGTATTGTGATGCCGACGCTGATTGTCAGGTGCACGACCGCCGCCTCGGTGACGATATCGAGCGTGGCAATGCTGGCGCGGAGTCGCTCCGCGATCTCCTGTGCTGCGGTGAGGCCGGTTTCCGGCAGCAGGATCGTAAACTCCTCGCCACCGGTACGCGCCAGCACATCGCCACCGCGGATCTGCAACAGCATCTGCTCAGCAACCTTCTTCAGCGCGATATCACCGGCGGCGTGTCCGTGGGTGTCGTTGACCTGCTTGAAGAAGTCGATATCAATCGCCAGCACGCTCAATGCTGTGCGCTTGCGGGCGGCGCGCAGCACCTCGCGCTCGGCTTCATCTTCCATGGCACGGACATTCAACACACCGGTGCGGGCATCCGTCCGCACCTGCAGGCGAAGCGCGCGGTTCATCTCCCGCTCGAAGAACCAGAGATAGACCACGAAGAAGCACGCTGAGACAAACATCATGCAGGCCAACGTGGCGAGCCAGAAGGGATCCTGCCGCGCCGGGCGGAAATGACCGCTGGTGTTGACGTCGTACCGGAAGAGCACCATCGGCGTGCGGATGGCAATCAGAGTGAGATGAGCAACCAGAACCGTAATGCCTGCTCGCACCACCGTCCGCATCTCAGGATCCTGATTGCGCCGCAGCACCTGAATGGAGAGGATGCATAGCGCGAAGATAGGAGTAATGCTGAAGGCAAAGGTGTGCGAGAAGCCGGAGAGAAACAGGGTCGAAAAGGTCAGCAGTTCCGCGGCCAGCACGGTCGGCCAAAGCCTGCTTTGCAGCGGTCGACGCACAATCGCCCAGCGAAACCCCATGTAGATACAGAAGAAGCTGATGATATTGCACAGCGAAGGCAGCAGAATGCTGAGCACAAGGGGAAGCACGCCAAGCGTTCCCAGAAGCGCATTCCGCAACAGACCGATCAGCGCCGCCGCCATAAACCAACGGTGCGCTCGCAACTGCGGATGATGCAACGCAAGCAGAACCATGGCGCCCGCATAGACGACACCCGTGGCCACATCGCAGATGAAAAGAGTCTGGTAGTTGAGCAGCATAGCGGCAAAACTCAACGGCGTTTCAAAAAGACTAACGGAGTGGTCCCTCTACCTTACGACACTTTCCCGTTAGAAAAGAGAGAGTTTTCCCGGCATGGGAATCCCCAGATGGTCGTATGCCAGCCGCGTCGCCACGCGGCCTCGCGGGGTGCGGTTCAGGAAACCGATCTGAATCAGAAAGGGCTCGTACACCTCCTCCAATGCATCTTCTTCCTCGGCCAGCGCCGCGGCCAGCGTATTCAGCCCTACCGGTCCGCCATCGTACTTTTCGATGATGGTGCGCAGCAGGCGGCGGTCGAGCTCGTCGAAGCCGTGGGAGTCGACCTCAAGCATCTCCAGCGCCTTGGTGGCGGTTGGCCGGTCGATGACCCCGTTGCCGCGGACCTGCGCATAGTCACGTACCCGACGCAACAGGCGATTGGCGATACGCGGTGTTCCCCGGCAGCGCATCGCGATCTCAGCCGCTCCGTCCTCGTCGCAGGCAATGCCAAGTACCTCGGCGGAGCGCTGCACGATGAAGCGCAACTCGTCGTCGGTGTAGAACTCCAGCCGCAACAGGATGCCGAAACGTGACCGCAACGGCGAGCTAAGCAACCCCGGCCGGGTGGTGGCAGCGACGAAGGTAAACGGCCGCAGCTCCATGACATGCGTCCGCGCCGCAGGTCCCTGGCCGATCATGATGTCGAGCTTGTAGTCCTCAAGCGCCGTGTAAAGCTTCTCTTCCAGCACCGGCTGCAGCCGGTGAATCTCATCCAGAAAGAGCACCTGTTTCTCGCGCAGATTGGTCAGGATCGCCGTCAGGTCTCCGGCGATCTGAAGCGCAGGACCGCTGGTCTGCTGAAAGCCGACCTCCAGCTCATTGGCAATGATGGTCGCCAGCGTCGTCTTACCCAATCCCGGAGGCCCGAAGAGCAGAACGTGGTCCAGTGCCTCGCCACGCGACTTCGCCGCCTCCAGCGCGATGGCAAGCTGCTCCTTGGCTTTCGACTGCCCGATAAACTCGCTGAGCTTTTTGGGACGAAGCTTCAGCTCGAAGGCGGAGTCCTCATCCGTCGCCCCGGCAGAGACCAGCCGCTCCGCCTCATCTTGGGCACGGCGGTTCAGATCGATCTTTTTGTTTATGAAGCTCGGTTTCGAAAAGTCCACGCAAGAAGCCTGCTAAAGGCGATGGTACGGCGAAAGTCTGCCGACCGCAAACCTCGCAGCCCCATGCACTGGGTGCCCCATCCATCGCAACGCGATGGGTGGGAGATTCGAGCGCCCGCTCGAACCCGTCTTTTGTCTGTCATCTCGCGCTGAACGGCTGATTCGCAAATATCCCACCCAGTGCATGGGGCTAAGCAAACTTGTCAACACACGTGACTTCTCAAAAGAGCCGGTTTTGCACGGGAACCGTGCTCTCTACCCGTCCATCACCGCGGATGTGCAGGACTTCCATATGCCGTTCAGCCATCGCAGGACCAAGCATTAGCCAGCGGTGGCAGTGCATGGGATCCTCCTCGGCGCACATGATGGCGGTGTTGCTTGCGCCGGCTGTCTTCTCCAGAAGCTCCATCCCGGTCTGGAAGCGCGGTGTGGCGCGGACTGCCGCGTAGTCCACCCCACCATCGGAACCGTGCAGCGCCGGGTCACGCGGTTTCCCGCCGAGCCGGTCGCCCATCCAGACATAGCGAATGCCTGCTTCCATTAGCGCCGCAGCCAGCGGCTCCCGCGAGAACCACGGCATACGCCGGGATGCGGGGATGGAGCGGATATCAGCAAGCGTCTCAATGCTGTGCTGCCGCAGTAGCTCGATAAAGACAGCCATTGGATGACGCGAGTGACCGATGGTGTGAATGCGTGTCAATGCGTTTGCTACTAACCCTGGTACGGCCCACCCACTGCACCCCAACCCCACTGCGGCATCGGTGCAGTCGTATCTTCAGTCGCTGCCGGATCGAGCTTTGAGTTGATCACCGCCAGACGCGAACCCCACTCCAGGTAACCGACAAAGGCCGAACGAAACTCAGGATCGTCCGGCAGACCCACTTCGTCCGCGGTCTCGAGCAACAAGCTCATCCAGCGGCGGCGCTGCTCGTCCGTAAGGTTGCGGCCCATGTGTTTCCGAATCATATGCGCGTGCCCGCCGTGCTCTTCGCTGTAAACCTTCGGTCCGCCAAGCACCTCACCGACAAAAGCCGCAACGTGCTGTGCGTGATGCGGATCCATCTGCGCAAAGACATCGCGCAGCAACGGCTCCTGCGGCACGCGCTCGTAAAAGCGCACGAAGAGACGCTCAAGGGCCGGCGAACCACCGGCCCACTCATAGAGCGTAGGAACTGTTTTCTGCTCGCTCATGCCAGCAGGATACTCTGCCTCAGTAAATGGAGCGCAGCAGGCCACCCTCGGCGCGTACCGCTGCACCCGTCGTTGCCGCACTCAGCGGGCTGGCCAGGTAAACCACCAGGTTGGCCACCTCGGTGTCGTCAATCAGACGTTGCAGCAGCGAGCTCTGGCGATGCTTCTCGAAGAACTCCTTCTCCGCCTCTTCGGGTGTGGCGTTGGGCTTCGAGGCCATCTTCTGCAGGAACTCCACAATGCCCTCGCTCCGTGTCGGCCCCGGCATCACCGTGTTGACCGTCACATTGGTTCCCCGCGTGGCCTCAGCCATGCCGCGGCTGATGGCGAGCTGTGCCGACTTGGTCATGCCGTAGTGCACCATCTCACCCGGAGTCATGATGCCGCTCTCGCTGGAGATGAAGAGAATGCGGCCCTCGTTCTTCTGGAGCATCTGCGGGAAGTAGTGCCGCGCCAAACGAACGCCGCTCATCACATTCACCTCGAAGAGCCGGAACCATTCGGCATCTGTGATGTCTTCAAACGCCCCTTTACGATTGCCAGACCAATGCCGGCGCTGCCTCCGGTGACGAGCGCGTGCTTGCCTTTGAGCTTGAGATCCATGAATTCCTCCACAGCATCCGATGCCGTAAGCCGCTGGATCGACGCAGGCAGCCAAAGTTATAACTTTTGTTATACTAAAATCCATGGCTACCACCATCAAGATCACCGCAATCGGCAATTCGGCGGGAATCATCCTGCCGAAGGAGACTCTGGCTCGTCTGCATGTCGAAAAGGGCGACGTTCTGTATCTCACGGAGACCGCCGACGGGATCCAGCTCACGCCGTACGATGAAGAGTTCGCAAGGCAGATCGAGGCGATGGAAACGGTGATGCGCGAGAACCGTGATGTTCTTCGCCGTCTGGCCGAGTAGTGATGCAGGAACCTCTTTGGATTAAGAAACCGGCAGTCCTGCAGATTCATGCGCGTGAACTCTCCATCGATGGTGGTGCTTCTGGAGTTCGCGATGAAGGTCTGCTGGAATYGGCACTGGCGCGGCCGCTGAATACCTTCGCGTATGACGATCAGGCGACCTTATTCGATCTTGCGGCGGATTATGCCTTTGGCATTGCCCGTAACCATCCGTTCGTGGACGGCAACAAACGCACCGCCCTGCTGGCGTGCGAAGGTTTTCTGTTCCTGAATGGCTACCGCGTCGCCTCAGAGAAGGAAGAAAAGTACCTGATGTATATCTGGATCGCCGCCGGACAGATCAGTCAAGGCGAGTTCACTGATTGGCTGAAACAGCGTGCGACTCCGGTGAAATAGCTCCTGCTCTCACAACGCACGCTGCATCAGCAGGCTATCCAGCGCGCGGTCGAACTTCCAGCCGACACCCTGCAACACACCGGCGCGAACAAAGCCGAGCTTCTCATGCAGCCGCGCGGAGGCGGCATTTTCGTCGCCTCCGCCAATTACCGCCACCATCTGCCGGGCGCCCCACTGTGTGCAGTGCTCCAGCAACTGCTCCATCAACAAACGACCGATTCCCTGTCCTGCAGCCTCATGGTGGATATAAACCGAGTTCTCCAGGGTGAATCGGTACGCCGCCCGCGGACGGTACGGTCCAGCGTAGGCATAGCCCAGCACGCTCATCCCGCTCCGCCACCAGCCAGGGCAGGCCCTTCTCCGCGATCGCGTTCATCCGCAGGAGGATCTCCTCCACCGTGGGGGGCTCCAACTCAAAAGTTGCTGTGCTGGAGCGGACATAATGACCGTAAATCTCTGCGATTGCCTGCGCGTCCGCCGTCCCTGCCGGACGCACCCGTATCTCTGTCGCCATCTCTTCATCTTGCATCCGATTGGGCTCCGCTTGCACCCGATTCAGACTTCGCTTGCACCCGAGCAGCCTTCGCCTGCACCCTTGATATACGTGGCACGTAAGCAGACAGCTCCGGTCGTTCATCCCTTCGACGCAAAGTACGGCACCGAGACCGGCGGTCTTATCCCCGGCACGAGGCTCAAGACCGGCCACATGCACGACCGCCACAACACCGCCTACCACGGCACTGCGCCTTCGCTCTTTGCGCAACTGATGGAGCGCTGGCAGAACACCTGGACTCCAGTGCCGCCCAGCGACTACGCCTTTGTCGACGTCGGCGCCGGAAAAGGCCGCTCCTCTTTTCTGGCCGCGCGCATGCACTTCCGCAGCGTGACCGGCGTCGAACTGAACCCCCTGCTGGCAGGAATCGCACAGGAGAACATCGCCCGCTTTACGCCCTACGCCGTCTCCCCTGTCAGCATCGTGGAAGGCGACATCATGACCCTGCCGCTGCCGGCCGGACCATTGCTGCTCTACCTCTTCAATCCCTTCAGCGCCACGGTGCTCCGCCGCCTCCTCAAACGGCTGGACGCCCGCCAGGCCACCGCTCCCACGGCGCTCGACATTCTCTACGTCAATGACGAGCAGCGCGCCGTGCTGCTGAAACATGGCGGCCTGCGCGAGCTGTGGACTGGCGACCTGCACCTCTCCGACGAGGATGACGAGGCCGACCGCGCCACCATCCGCCGCGACGCACATGGGCTCTACGCCGTAGAGGGTTATGAGCGCTGCAGCATCTGGAGATGGCAAATAAACGAGTAGAGCATTTTCCCTGTTGCTGGGTATCCCGGAAGAGAGGTACAGCGGCGTTTTCATTGTGGAAAACGCCCATAGATGCGGAAGCCTACTCCACAACTACAGGGAAAATGCTCTAGCCATCCTGCCCGTTCCCCTCATCTAACCGGAGATGGCACGACCGATCCAGGCACTCCGAGAGCAGGCCACCACCCTGGAAGCTGCACTGACCGTGTGCGTGGCGCACCCAGGAAAGAAGGCCGTACACCAGCTCCGCACCTCCACACGGCGCATTGAGGCACAGCTCGAGCTGCTGATGCAGTTAAGAGATCTACCCTCCTACCGCACGAAGGCCGCCGCATTCCGGCGCGCGGTGAAATCTATCCGAAAACTGGCTGGACAGGTGCGCGATCTGGACGTCCTGCAACAGATGCTACGGGGGTTGCGGTTACCGCAGCACAATCATCGACAGAAGCTGCTCAAGGCGCTTGAAGACCGCCGTCAGAAGCGGGCTGACGATCTGAAGCAGGATCTGGAGCAACACATTCCCAAGGTTGCGAAAGCAATCGAAGAGCTCTTCACCGCGCTTAAACCGGCTGAAGAGCTGGCGCTGCCGCTCAGGCAACTTCTGCCCCTGGCCGATGCCTGGTATGACCGGCGCACACGTGGCATAAAAGCCGTTCGCGAAGACGATCTGCACACCATTCGCAAAATGGCCAAGGTCGCGCGCTACATCGCCGAAACCGGCCTTCCGGCCAAGCAGGCTACCACCGTCGCCGCGCGCTACAACCGTCTGCAGCAGAGCGGCGGGCACTGGCACGATGCGCTGCTTCTGGCGCAAGAGGCAAAGAAGAAACTCGGCAAGAAAGATCCTCTGACAAAGCTGACAAGTGAGCGCGCAAAGACCCATCACAACGGCTTCGTTCGCCTATTGAACGCCGCTTAAGTACAAGCCCACATCTGCTTTCAGTTGAAATTTTGAGGTGTTCCTTACTCACCCTCGCGTTGCGAGGCTTGGCACCCAATAGGGTTATCGAATTTGCTGATCAACTAGCAACCAGCAACTAGACTTTTCCGCCCGCTTCGCGGATGAGCTGCTGCAGATGACGCAGCACCGTCGATTCACGATCCGGCGACCAGGCCATGACCAGATCGATTGACGCGTTCTTCTGCTTCAGCGGACAGAAGACAAGTCCGGTCTTAGGCAGTTCCTGCAGCGTATTTGCCGCCAGAATCGCAATCCCCTCGCCTGCCTGTACCAGCAGCACGATGGAGCTCCACACATTGGCCGTGTTCACAATCTCAGGCGAAAAGCCCGCCTCGGAGCAGAGCTCGATCATCTTGTCGAAGAGCGATGGCGAGGTTTCACGCACGCACATCACGAAACGCTCATGCGAGAGCGCGCGGATATCGACAACACCCCGCGCCAGGGGATGATTCTTCGGCAGCACCGCATAGAGAAGGTCCTTGCGCAGTACCTCGGACTTCAGGAAGTTGGAATAGGGAACCTCCAGGCGGCGGGTAAACGCAATGTCAATCGTGCCTTCGGCCAATGCCTTCCACTGCAGCGCCGGAATCATCTCATGCAGCGCAATATGCACCCGGGGGTGTGACTGCCGGAAGCGCTGGATCAGCCGCGGAAAGTTCGGCCCCACCCCGCCGGTAAAGAACCCGATGCGGATCTCACCCAGATCACCCGAGGCTGACAGGCGCGCCACCTTGATGGCGGCATCGGCGCCGGAGAGCAGCTTGCGCGCCTCCTTCAGAAATAATTCTCCGGGAGCGGTGAGTACCGTCCGCAGCCGCGAACGGTCAAATAGTTGTACACCGAGCTCYGACTCAAGGTCGGCAATCTGTTCGCTGAGCGCCGACTGCGAGACATACAGACGGCGGGCGGCGCGGGAAAAACCGCCATAATCCGCGACAGCTACGAAGTAGCGCAGATGACGCAGTTCCATACCAGTCATCTTATCGGTTTTTCCGATCAAGCCCTTCGGAACAAAACGTGCGACTCTTAAGGGTGAAGACCAATCATTATTAGTAAGCCGTTTTCTTGCCGCGTGATCGGCTCTATGAAAAGGCGTTGACTACTCTGGTCGACAACATTCAGCACGTCGAGTCCACCAGCTATAACGGCGGAGCGGTGGTCAAGATCTTCTTGCAGCCGGGCGCCAGCCTCGACACAGCCAATGCGCAGGTGACCGCAGGCTCGCAGTACCTGTTGCGCCAGCTTCCGGCCGGCATCCTGCCGCCACAGGTCATCAACTTTTCGGCATCGAGCGTACCGATTCTGCAGCTCGGCATCAGCGGCGAGGGCCTGAGCGAACAGGTCCTCAACGATAACTCCACCAATGTCATCCGTACCCAGCTGGTCACCACGCCGGGCGCCGTGGTTCCTTTGCCCTTCGGCGGAAAGCAGCGCCAGATCAACATCGCCATGGATCAGGCGGCGATGCAGTCCAAAGGCATTGCTCCCGGCGAGATGCTCGCGGCTCTCGCGCAGCAGAACGTTGTCACGCCTGCCGGGACCATCAAGATCGGCACCAAGGAGTACGACGTTATTCCTAACGGAGCGCCGCGCTCGATAGAAGAGATTGCAGCCCTGCCCATCAAGCAGGTCAATGGCACCACCATCTACCTGCGCGATATCGCCACGGTCAGCGACGGCTTCCAGGTGCAGAGCAACGTTGTGCGTCAGGACGGCCACCGCGGTGTTCTCATCAGCGTCCTGAAGAGCGGCGATGCCTCCACGCTCGATGTTGTGAGCGGCACCAAGAAGCTGCTGCCCCGTGTGCAGACTCTGGTTCCACCGGAATTGAAGATCACGCCGCTGAGCGATCAGTCGATCTTCGTACGCGGCGCTGTTCAGGGTGTAATCCGTGAGGCCGTAATCGCCGCTGCTCTCACCGGTCTGATGATCCTGCTCTTCCTCGGAAGCTGGCGATCGACTCTGATCATCGCCGTCTCCATCCCGCTCTCGATTCTGACCAGCGTCATTGTCCTTGGCCTTCTGGGCGAGACCATCAACACCATGACCCTTGGTGGTCTGGCACTGGCCGTCGGCATCCTGGTTGACGACGCCACCGTCACCATCGAGAACATCGAGCGCTTCCTCGAAGAGGGACAGGGACTGCACGAGTCTATCCTTGAGGGCGCCGCGCAGATCAGCGTTCCGGCGCTGGTCTCTACCCTCTGCATCTGCATCGTGTTTCTGCCGATGTTCTTCCTCAGCGGCGTCTCGCGGTACCTCTTCGTTCCGCTGGCGGAAGCCGTGGTCTTCGCCATGCTGGCCTCCTATGTTCTGTCGAGAACGCTTGTGCCCACGCTGGCCATGTATCTGCTGAAGGCCAAGAGCCATCACGGACCGGCCGCGACGCGCAATCCTCTGGTTTTGTTTCAGCGCGCCTTCGAACATATCTTCGAGCGCATCCGCACCGCCTATCATGGCCTGCTCGAAACCTTCGTTGCACACCGCAAGATCTTCATCCCCAGCTTCCTGGGCGTGTGTCTGCTGATGTTCCTGCTGATCCCCTTCCTCGGCCAGGACTTCTTCCCCTCGACTGATAGCGGCCAGTTCATCCTGCATGTACGCGCCGCCACTGGAACCCGCATCGAGGATATGGCGCGTTTGACCGACCAGGTGGAAGACCATATCCGCCAGGAGATTCCCCCCAACGAGGTCGGCAATATCCTCGACAACATTGGCCTGCCGTACAGTCAGATCAATACGCAGCACCTGACCAACGGCGCCATCGGCCCCTACGATGGCGACGTGATGGTCTCACTGAAGGAAGATCACCACTCGACCGATCGATACATTGCGCACCTTCGCCGCGATCTGCCGAAGCTCTTCCCGGGCACGACCTTCTACTTCCTGCCCGCCGATATCACGACGCAGATTCTGAACTTCGGTCTGCCCGCACCGATCGATATCCAGTTCGAAGGCAGCGATGTGAAGCAGAGCCACGAACTTGCCTCGCAGTTGATGGAGGAGCTGCGCAAAGACGTACCAGGGCTGACGGATCTGCGCATTCAGCAACCCTTCGACTACCCCACGCTGAAGGTGAACGTCGATCGCACCAAGGCGCTGCAGGGCGGCTATACCTCCACCGATGTCGCCACCAGCCTGCGTAATACGCTGAGCGGCAGCTTCCAGGTGAATCCTCAGTTCTTTCTCAACTGGAAGACCGGCAACCAATACCCGCTGGTCGCCCAGACGCCGCAGTACAACATGGACACGCTGGCGGCGATGCAGAATATCCCGCTGAACCGCGGCTCGCTTGGCAACGCGGCCGGACGTCAGCAGGAGACCTTGAACAACGTGGCCACCATCGAGCGCGGCACCGAGATGGGAACCATGAGCCACTACAACATCCGCCGTGTAATCGACATCTACGGCTCGGTGCAGGGCCGCGACCTCGGCGCTATAAGCCGCGACATCGACCGCATCCTCGACCACCACCGCAAGACACTGCCGCGTGGCACCTACGTCACACTGCGCGGCCAGGTAGAGACGATGAAGACCAGCTACATCGGTCTTCTGGGAGGCTTGGCCTTCTCCATCGTTCTGGTCTACCTGCTCATCGTGGTGAACTTCCAGAGCTGGGTCGATCCGTTCATCATCATCACAGCGTTGCCCGCGGCCCTGGCCGGCATTGTTTTGTTCCTCTTCATCACCGCGACGCGCCTCAGCGTTCCCGCGCTGATGGGCGCCATCATGTGCATGGGCGTGGCCACCGCGAACAGTATTCTTGTCGTCAGCTTTGCCAAGCTGCGCTATGAAGATCACGGCGATGCCATACGCGCCGCCGTAGAGGCAGGCTTCACCCGTTTCCGTCCCGTCATGATGACCGCACTGGCCATGATCATCGGCATGGTGCCCATGGCGCTTGGACTGGGAGATGGCGGCGAGCAGAATGCGCCTCTCGGCCGCGCCGTGATCGGCGGCCTGATGTGCGCCACCGTCGCCACCCTGGTCTTTGTTCCCACCGTCTTCGCGCTGATCCACGGACGCAAGCCGAAGCCGACGAACGTTCCTGTAACTGAGAGCGCGGAAGCGCTGCCGGCGTAACGGAGAAAGAGCTTATGAGCGAGACAACACAGCAGACTGTAACCACACAAACGACGACCAATCGCAAGCCCATGTATATTGCCGTGGGCATGGCCGCTGTTGCTCTAGTGGCCGCTGTCGCCTGGGGCATCCATGATCGCGTTCATGCCGAAAGCGAGCTGAAAGAAGAGACCCGCATCTCCGCCATCCAGACCGTACATGTCGTGCACGCCAGCGGAGCCGGCGGTAAAGACGGTCAGGAACTGATCCTGCCCGGCAATGCACAGGCCTATACCGATACGCCCATCTACGCTCGCACCGGCGGATATCTGCGCAAGTGGTACGCCGATATCGGTCAGCACGTGAAGCAGGGACAGTTGCTCGCGCAGATTGAGACGCCGGAACTGGACCAGCAGCTCCAGGCCGCCGAGGCCGATTTGAAGCAGGCCCAGGCCAACCTGGACCTGGCCAAAACCACCAACGACCGCTGGCAGGCGCTGGTCTCAAAGCGCGCCGTCTCCAAGCAGGAGGCCGATCAGGCGCAGTCGACCCTGGAAGCCCGCCGGTCGTTGATGGCGGCGTCAGAGGCGAATGTCCGCCGCCTGCAGCAGTTGCAGAGCTTTGAGCGCGTTACCGCTCCCTTCGACGGCACCATCACCGCACGTAATACCGATGTCGGCGCCCTGATCACCGCGGCCGGCGGCGGCTCGGGAGCTACCGGAAGCGCACAGGAGCTCTTCCACCTCGCCGCCGTGGGTAAGCTGCGTGTCTATGTCGCTGTCCCGGAGATCTACTCCAGCGAGATTCAGGACGGCATGAAGGTCGAACTGACACAGGACGCCACGCCCGACCAGAAGTTCACCGGCACAGTTGTCCGCAACTCCAACGCCATCGACCAGAGCTCTCGCACCCTGAACGTCGAGGTGGACGTCGATAACCCGCAAGGTAAGCTGATGCCGGGAGCCTACGTCTTCGCTCACTTCCGTCTTGTAGGCAAAGCACACGCGGTGACTCTGCCCTCGAATGCGCTGCTCTTCCGCTCGGAGGGCCTGCGTGTCGGTATCGTGCGTGACAATCACGTCCAACTGGTTCCCATCCGCATTGGCCGCGACTTCGGATCTACCGTGGAAATCACCAGCGGCCTGAATGGCGATGATGCCGTGATCCTGGACCCCTCGGATTCTCTCGAGAACGGCATGGAGGTAAAGGTCGCCCAGACGAAGGGAGCGCAGAAGTGAGTACGAAGAATCTGCTTACCCTTGCCGTCGTTGCCGTATCGCTTGCCGGCTGCCGTGTCGGCCCAAATTACGTAAAGCCCGACGTCCCGACGGCGCCGACCTTCAAGGAAGGCGACACCTGGAAGACCGCTACCCCCAACGACGCCATGGCCCACGGCAAGTGGTGGGAGATGTATGGCGATCCGCAGTTGAATGCCCTGGAAGAACAGATCGACCCTGCCAATCAGACGCTGAAACAGGCTGAGGCCAACTTCCGC
The DNA here is from genome assembly GCF_052113305.1 of Terriglobus sp. YAF25. Classification (NCBI taxonomy): domain Bacteria; kingdom Pseudomonadati; phylum Acidobacteriota; class Terriglobia; order Terriglobales; family Acidobacteriaceae; genus Terriglobus; species Terriglobus sp. YAF25. The sequence goes on along the minus strand of NZ_JBFRCY010000019.1, from coordinate 18,792 downwards.
GCGTCGCGTGCAGTGATCAAGCTCAACCGCGCCGACATGTCACCGACGCTGAGTGTCGATCCCACGCTGGGTGCAACCCGGGTTACGCCCAACGCTCCCTATCGCGGTAACCTGACCCCGGACAACGGACAGGGCAACTTCATTCTGCCTCTCGATCTGAACTACGAGGTCGACCTGTGGGGCCGCATCCGCCGCAGCATCACCGCTGCGCAGGAGACCACGCAGGCCTTCGCCGCCGACCTTGAAACCGCCCGCCTGAGTCTGCATGCCGAGCTGGCGATCGACTACTTCAACCTGCGCAGCGCCGATGCCCAGAAAAAGTTGCTGGATGAGACGGTCGCCGCCTACAGCGATGCCCTGCAGTTGACCATCGATCGTGCCGACGGCGGCGTCGCTCCGCAGTCTGACGTCGCGCAGGCACGGACACAGTTACAGCAGGCGCTGGTGCAGTCGACCGAAGTAACGATCGCCCGCGCGCAGTTCGAACACGCTATCGCAGTATTGACCGGTAAGCCGCCTGCGCAGCTCACGCTGGTTGCCAATCCTCTTACCGAACAGACACCGGCACTGCCTGGAATCCCGGCTGTACTGCCGTCAGAGCTCCTGGAGCGCCGCCCGGATATTGCCACAGAAGAGCGCCTGATGGCCGCTGCCAACGAACAGATTGGCATCGCCAAATCGGCCTTCTATCCGCGGCTGAACCTCGCCGCCGCTGCCGGTTTCCAGGGCAGCTCCATGCTCAACTGGTTCACCTGGCCCAGCCGCATCTGGGCTGTCAGCCCGCTGATCTCGCAGACCGTCTTCGACGCCGGCCGCCGGCGTGCGCGCACCGACATCGCGATTGCACAGTATGACTCCCACGTCGCCAGCTATCGGCAGTCAGCACTCGATGCCTTCCAGCAGGTGGAAGACAATCTCGTAGCACTGAAGCAGCTTGAGACCGAAGCGCAACAGCAGCGTGATGCGACCTCTTCCGCAGAGGAGGCCCTGGGGCTCTTCCGGACTCGCTATGAAGGCGGTGTGGATACCTACCTGCAGGTCATCACCTCGCAGACGATCGCACTGCAGAACCAGCGCAACGAGATCGACATCCTACGCCGCCGTCTTGATGCCAGCGTTCTGCTGGTGAAAGCCGTCGGTGGTGGATGGAACGTCTCGCAGCTTCCCAAGGTGTAAGCGGGTGCCCCAGGTCCGGGGTCCCCAGCGAAGTTACTTCGCTGGGGTGGTGTCCCTCGGGACCTGGGTGTTCGCGCTCCGCGCGAATGCTTTTTCAGGTAACGTGCCGCCCTAAATCATCATCGAACCGTCTATGCGTTTTTATGCCTTGCTCCTGCTCCTTTGTCTTCCGTGCGCCGTTGCGCAGCAGCAGGAGGCAACGCAGACTCCCACCGCTACTCCCCCTCCTGCGCAGGTAGACGTTACGGTCGAGCAGTACATCCGCAATGGATGGGCGCCGCTGACGCGATCAATTACCGACTGCGCCACCGTGCATGACCCCAAGCTTGCTGGGGCCTCCGTTGTCTATCTTCCCCATGGATATGCCATCCCGTCCGCCGTTGCCGCACTGCGCAGCAAGTGCAATGTCCGTGTCGAACATCTACCGCACGCCATCGCCAAAGAAGGCGACCTGATGCCGTCGGAGCTGAAGACACCGGGGCTGCTCTACCTGCCGCACCGCTACGTCGTGCCCGGTGGCCGCTTCAACGAGATGTACGGATGGGACAGCTACTTCATCTTGCTGGGCCTGCTGAGCGAAGGCCATGAGGCCCTGGCGCGCGGCATGGTGGAGAACTTCTTCTTCGAGATCGAGAACTACGGCGCCATCCTCAACGCGAACCGCACCTACTACCTCACTCGCTCCCAGCCTCCCTTCCTCGCTCGGATGGTCGACGAGGTCTATCGCACCATGAATCGCCGCGATCCCGATGCCGCAAAAGCATGGCTCGAAAAAGCGATGCCCTTCCTCGAAAGCGACCATGCGTTATGGATGAGCGATGCACACAAAGCCGGAGACACCGGACTCGCACGCTACTTCGACCTGGGCAGCGGTCCCGTGCCGGAGATGGAAGATGACAGCACCTACTACGTCGACGTGATCAAGTGGCTGCTGGCCCATCCCGAGGTGAAGACCAACTACCTGACACAGGCTGCCGATGGCCAGGCATGCGCCTCCGGAGCAAGCGCCGTCTGTGCTCACACGGAGTACCAGGGCTGGCGGCTGACACCCTCCTTCTATCGCAGCGACCGCGCCATGCGCGAGTCAGGCTTCGACGTCAGCTTCCGCTTCGGTCCCTTCAGTGGATCGACCGAGAACTATGCCCCTGTTTGCCTGAACGCGCTGCTCTATCGCTATGAGATCGACGTTGCCGGCCTTTATACCAAGCTCGGCGACGATGCCAAGGCAAAGCAATGGACCGATGCCGCCGAAGCGCGTAAGACGGCGATGAACCGTTATCTCTGGGATGTACGGACCGGCACCTTTGCCGACTATGACTTCGTACACCATCGCCGCTCGACCTACCTCTATGCCACGGCAGCCTATCCTCTATGGGCCGGGCTCGCTACACGTACTCAAGCCGCATCCACCATGCGTCAGCTTCGTACGCTTTCGCATGACGGCGGCCTGGCAATGAGCAACACCACCAGCGGCATGCAGTGGGACGCTCCCTTCGGCTGGGCGCCGGTTAACTGGATCGCCGTCGACGGCATGAGCTGCTATGGCTACGGCACAGCCGTGGGACGCATTGCCCACGGCTTCATGCATTCCATCCGCGAGAACTACGAGCGCGACGGGACGCTACGCGAGAAATATAACGTCGTCGATCCGCAGAAGGATGTCGAAGTTGCCGCGGGCTACAAGAGCAACGTCATCGGCTTCGGCTGGACCAATGCCGTGTACCTAAAGATGAACGGCCTGCTCTTCACAGGCCGTTCCAGCGATTGCGCCTCAACCATTCCAGCGCGCGGCGCACAACAATAATTCCCTACACCTGCGAGAACGGCAGCGGATTCAGAATCAGGCTGTCGATATTGGTCACGATCGGCTCGAACGCATATCGCGGATCGGCCGCAAGCTTCTTCCATTCCGGGTGCGACAAAAAGCCTGCCCATCCCTTTTCCAACGCGGCTAGATCCGGGAAGGTGAGCATGTAGGTCAGCGATGGCAGTTGCCGGCCGATGAGAAGATCGCCGTAGAAGACCTGCCCGCAGCCGGACTCCTGGAAGATCTTGAATTCACCGTGATGGAACATCTCCACCTTGCGGATGTGATCGCCATGCGTGGAACTGACATACGTGCGCAGATGGAAGATGCGCTTCTGTTTCGTATCCGGAGGCGTGATGTGCGGCCAGCCATCGAATGCAGCCAGCAGCGAGCTCTCCGCATCGACAAACGGTGAGGCATCTTTTCCGGGCGAGGACCAGAAGGGCTCGGCTGCTTTTAAGAACGCCTCATCTTTGGCCAATAAAAGATCGAGATTGGTCAGCGTAAAGAGGTCCGAGCTCGGGATCAGCAGGTAGTATGTCGGTGTCTCCGGACCGTAGTTCACCGAAAAGGCGCCGATGGTCTTCATGCCCATACGATTCAGTGTGGGAATCAAGGCATCGCGGAAGTACTTCTCCGTCATTGCAGAGCCGGTGCCGCGGCTGAGATGGTACTTGCGCAGTTGATAGTACTCGCGTCCGCCGGAAGGCTGAGCAAGCGCTGTGCCGGCTGATGCAGCCGAAGCAACCGATGCGGTAAGTGCGGATTTCAAAAACGTGCGGCGTTGCATGGGAAGGGACTTGCTCCTTAGGCGTTGAAATCAAGCTCGATGTTTTTGGGTGACGGTCTGTAAGAGGTCTTCCATGCGTACCGGCAGTTCACGCACACGGACCCCGCTTGCATGATAGACCGCCGCGGTAATGGCTGGCGCGACCCCGGCCAGACCAATCTCACCGATGCCGCGTGCGCCGATCTCGCTCATCGCCTTGTCGGGATAGTCGAGGAAAGTGACATCGATCGCCGGAGGGCAGTCCGCCTGGGTCGCGACCAGGTAGTCGGCATAGTTGGCATTCACCGGATGCCCATAGCGCTGGTCGTAGACCGTCTCCTCCAGCAGCCCCATTCCAACCCCCATCACAATGGCGCCCTCCACCTGGTTGGTCGCAGCCTTCAGGTTGATGATCTGCCCGCCGTCGATGACCGTAACCACCCGCGAAACCCGCAGACGCGCAATACCCGGATCCCACTCCACCTCGACAAACTGCGCGCCGAAGCTATGCAGGGAGAGCCCCTTCGCTTTCGGGTCCTGCTGCGATGCAACCGAGGAGCCTTCGCCGATGGCGAACCGTAGATTGGCCGAACTCAGTACATCCTCAAAACTCACTCCGGAGGCGCTGCCGTCTGCCTTCCGATACACGCGGCCCTCAGAAAACCCGAGATCATCAAGCTTCGCTCCTTTGAACGGAGAACGTACGCCGTTTACGGCAATCTGCAACAACTGCTTTGTCGCCGCATTCACGGCATCCTGAATCGCTGGAAACAACGATCCGGTCACGCGCGATCCACCAGAGAGCGGCCCCGGCGGAAGCGAGGTATCTCCCAGTGCCACCTCGATGCGCCCCATGGAGATGCCGGTGATGTGGTGCACCATCTGCGAGAAGACGGTATAGGTGCCTGTGCCGATGTCCTGCGTAGCACAGCCGATACGCACCGATCCGTCGTCACGGAAGGCGAAGTTCGTGGAGGTAGGTATACGTCCCGCTCCCCAGGACGCTCCGGCCATGCCCCAACCCAGAATCGTTCCATCGGGCTTCTTCATCGATCCCACGACAGGATTGCGTTTCGCCCAGCCGAACTTCTCCGCACCCAGCGTCAGACACTCCTTCATATGCCGCGACGAAAACGGGAGGCCATTTGACTCGTCCTTCTCCGGCTCATTCAGCAGGCGAAGCTGCACTGGATCCATCTTCAGCCTGATCGCCAGCTCATCCATCGCGGACTCAAGAGCGAAGAGTCCTGGTACCGCTCCGGGACCGCGCATGGCTGTCGGTGTGCCTACGTTACGGCGGGACATCGAGGAACGGACGCGCAGGTTCGGCGTGCTCCACAGGAATGGTGTCGACTCGCCGCAGTTTTCTCCAACGTTATCGAGGATGGATGTCTCCGACGAGTAGTCATGCTGAATGCAGGTCAGCTTGCCTTCAGCCGTCGCTGCCAGCCGCAGGCGCTGCTGCGTGCGCGGACGATGCCCCACGTTTGTGAACTGTGAATGACGATCCGTGACCAGCTTCACCGGACGCCGCAGATCCCGCGCCGCCGAAGCCGCAAGCAGCGAGTGCTGCCAGACCCAGAGCTTGCCGCCGAAGCCCGATCCCAGAAACTTCATGATGATCTGCACGTTCTCAACCGGGACACCTAATATCTGCGCCATCGCCGCTCGATGATTCACGATCGACTGCGTCGTCTCGTACAGGACGAACTTTCCGTCGTAGTACGTCGCTACCGAGGCATGCAGTTCCATCGGGTTGTGCGTTTCGACCGGCGTGATGTAGGTCGCGTCGACCTTGACGGCCCCTAAGGCGAAGGCCGTATCGACATCGCCACGCTTATTGGCCTCATGCAATGCATCTTCCTGAAGTCCTTCCGAGAGGTCCAGGCGGTTGTCCGGCTTCTCCGCCGCATACATCACCTTCACCGCGCGCGCTGCGGCCCGAGCCTGCTCGATCGTCTCGGCAACAACCACAGCGACGTATTGACCGGAATAGTAAACGTACTCATCCTCAAAGGCCGGCCGGGCCTCATCGACACGCGCGTCGCGCGGTATGGGCCGGTAGAGATGCGGCGCATTGCCGTAGTGATAGATCTTCAACACACCGCGCATCGCCTCAGCCGCGGCGGTATCGATACCCGTGATCTTTCCTTTCGCAATGGTCGCGCAGACCGGCACCGCGTGTAGCAGGCCGGGGAAGTTGTGATCCGACGCGTACTTCGCTGTCCCCGTAGTCTTGTAGGGACCATCGATACGTGGCACCGGAGTGCCGATGGTGGTTGCATTGTCCTTCAACATCGCTCCTCCTTATGCGCCAGTGGCCGTCGTCAAAGCGCGAATCATACAAAGCTTCGCCAGCTCAACCTTGAATGCATTGTCGGTGTGCGGTCTGGCGCCTTTCAGCGCAGCATCCGCCGCGGCGCGAAACACCCGTTCCGTCGGCGCCTGGCCCTCAAGCACATGTTCAGCCTCGGGCATACGCCACGGCCGTGTCCCCACCCCACCCATCGCGACGCGGACATGATGCAGCTTGCCGCCCTGCACCTGCATCACGATGGCGGCTGAGGCCAGAGCAAACTCATACGAAGCCCGGTCGCGCAGCTTGAGGTAGATCTGCTTTGTCTTCTCTGGAAGAGGAGGAAGTGTGACATGTGTGATCAGATCGCCGGGCTCAAGCGCATTCTCGATATGCGGTGTTGTGCCGGGGAGCTTATAGAACTCACCGATCGGAATCGTCCGGTTTCCCTTCGTGCCCTGCACATGAATCACAGCGTCCAGCACCACGAGGGCCACATCCATATCCGAAGCATGTGTGGCGATGCACTGATCGCTCACACCCAGAATGGCGTGGTTGCGGTGATATCCGCCGATAGCGGCGCAACCCGAACCCGGAGTGCGCTTGTTGCACTCCGCAAACGCCAGGTCGCGGAAGTAAGGGCATCGTGTACGTTGCAGCAGATTTCCCGAAGTGGTGGCTTTGTTGCGGAGCTGCGCTGAGGCGCCTGAGAGCAGCGCCTGCGAGAGCACCGGATACTCGGCCACGACCTCAGATGCCTGGGCCAGATCGGAGTTCCGCACCAACGCGCCGATCTTCAACGATCCATCCGGCTGTTTCTCCACCTTCGCCAGGTCCGGAATGCGGTTGATGTCGACCAGATGCTGCGGTGTCTCTACATCGAGCTTCATGTAGTCGATCAGGTTGGTGCCACCCGCGATGAATCGTATCGTGGCTCCCTGTTGTGCCGTCGGTGTTGCAGCAGCAATCTGAATGGCGGCATCGGGAGTGCCGACGCGTGTCAGCTCAAAGTCGATCATGCGTCTACCCCCTGCTGGCTGACGCGGCTGCGCACCATCTGTATCGCCCGCACAATGTTGGGGTAAGCGCCGCAGCGGCAGATATTTCCGGACATCGCCTCGCGGACATCCTTATCAGCCGGTCCCCAGGGCTCCTTCAACATGCCTACCGCTGAGACGATCTGCCCGCTGGTGCAGTAGCCACACTGGTAGCCGTCATGCTCCACAAACGCAGCCTGCATGGGATGCATCTCCTGCGGTGTGCCCAGGCCTTCGATCGTCGTAATCTCGTCTCCCTCATGCATGACCGCAAAGCTCAGGCAGCTATTGATGCGGCGGCCGTTGACCAACACCGTGCAGGCTCCGCACTGCCCGTGATCGCACCCCTTCTTCGTTCCGGTAAGCTGCACGACTTCACGCAGGCAGTCGAGCAGTGTGACGCGTGGCTCAAGCTGCAGTGTCTGGCGCTTGCCGTTGATGCTGAGGTGAACCGCTTGAGTCCCGGCGCGGCGCGCAGATGGAGTCTCGGGCGCGTCCACAACGTTTGCTATCGCAACGGCCGGGGATGTGGCCGCAATTCCTGTGGCGCCAAACCGCGTAAGGAAGGAACGGCGACTAAGGCTGCTATAGGTACCAAATGCCGGCGGCTTCTCTTTCCGGGTTGTCTCCGGTCCTGCGACTTCGGGCTCCCCCGTTTTCGGATTCATACCAAACCTCATTCTGTACAGGTTGCCGTGGAGAGGAAAAGAACCTGCTGACAATACGGCAAAACGCCAAATGACAGTACATCAGAGACGCACGATCCCAGGCCTTGGTTTGCTGCGATGAGCCGCGAAAAAAGCCGCCCCGAACGTGCCGGCGCAAGGAGTCGAGTATTTACGGCCTTATTGGCGTTCCTGGGGAAAGCCGAAGGCGTAAATCGTGTTGCCGGCGGTAGCGAGATAGATCATGCCGCTGGCAATACCGCTGGTGGTAACGGGCGAGTCGATCGCCGTGCCGCTGTTCCAGAGAGCTTGGCCGGATTTGCGTCATACGCATAAAGCACCGCCGACGTTCCTTGGCGCGAGCTGCAAGGTCGGCACTGCCGCGCTGCTCGCCGGTCCGCAATGAAAACGCAGCAGCACGACCCTCCCGGGATACCCCCGACAGGGAAAATGCTCTAAGCTCCGTTTCTCTCAGCTTGCCTGGCGTTCGTGATGAACGCCTGCAGTTTCTCAGGATCCTTCTTCCCCGGTGCACTCTCCACGCCGCTGGCCACATCCACGCCCCACGGACGCAGAGTCCGGATGGCCTCGGCCACATTCTCCGGCCTGAGACCTCTCCTTGCGCAGTCCCAGGATCAGCTCCGGCGTGTACTCTCCGTGCAACTGCACCGCTGTCAGGCCAGCGTACTCCACCGCCGCGCGAATCGCGGCCAAGTCAAGCTCGGCGAAGATACCGACCTTCTCGATCGATTCCGGGAGCTCCTGCACGATCGGCGCCACCTGCTGCGGCGTCACCCGTCGTGAACTCGCAGCAGCGAAGACAAACCCAAGCGCATCCGCTCCCAGCTCTACGGCGAGCTTCGCGTCCTCGAGGTTCGTATTGGCGCAGATCTTTACCCACATGACGGCTTATCCGATCAGCTCACGCAGCATAGCGCCCGGCGATGGCTGACGCATCAGTGTCTCACCGATGAGGAAGGCATCGAAGCCTGCCACACGCAGATTTTCGACATCCTGTCGCGAAGCAATACCACTCTCCGCAACCCGCACTACACCTTCCGGAAGCTGCGATGCCAGCTCCACGGCGCGTTCGATGGAGACATCGAAGGTCTTCAGGTTACGGCTATTCACGCCGACGCACTCGCAGTCCAGGTCCAGAGCACGATCCAGCTCCTCCTGGTCGTGCACTTCACACAACACATCCAGACCATAGGTGCGCGCGGTATCGCGCAGCACCCGCAGATCTTCATCCCCGAGCGCCGCCATGATCAGCAGAATGGCGTCCGCACCGGCGGCACGGGCTTCCAACACCTGGAAGGGCTCGACCATAAAGTCCTTGCGCAGGCAGGGAATCTTCACTGTGGCCGAGACACGGCGCAGATTCTCAAGACCTCCCTGAAAGAAGACCTCATCGGTCAGCACCGAGAGACAGGCCGCGCCTGCCGCCTCGAGCTCCGTGCCCAGAGCCACCGGTTCAAACTCTGCACGGATCAGCCCCTTGGAGGGCGACGCTTTCTTCAGCTCCGCAATCACAGCAGGTCCGGTCTTCGCGCGCTCACGCAATGCGCGGGCAAAGCCTCGCGGCATATGTGCCGCCGCGGCTCCTTCCAGAGCAGCAAACTCGGCGGCTGCCTTGCGGGCAGAGACTTCTACGCGGGTATTGGCCAGAATACGTTCCAGATGAGTCGACATGCCTGTCCCCATTGTAGATACACTGGTGCCAGCATGAATTTCCGTCGCCTTTCGCTGTTGCTCGCCCTTACTGTTGGTGTCTTTTCCGTCTCTGCCCGTGCCCAGTTGGGCGTCTATGGCACTGTGAATGTGCAGCAGGTAAGTGTCAGCGGAAAGAATGTTGCTCCAGTCGGTGGTGGTGGCGGCGTCTATTACGACTTCAAACAGATCGGCCGCATCAAGCTTGGCGCCGACGTCCGCGGCAGCGTTGTCAGCAGCAAGCAAGGCAACGACAATGGCTTCAACGGCGTGGGCACCCGCATTCATACCGCCCTCGGCGGCGTGCGTGCCAGCACTACGCTTCCCGTGAACTGGATCAAGCCCTATCTGCAGGGTTCAGTCGGCTGGGGTGGCAGCAACTTCGGAGCTTCGCAGAATATCAGCGGTGGTGTCGCCTACGAGGCCTTTGCCGGCGTCGACCTGAAGGTCGCTCCCATTATGGATGTCCGCCTGGCCGAGTTCGGGATCGGCTCCATTCATGCGAATAACAGCAATCACGAGTTGAAGACCATCAGCTTCGGCGTCGTTCTCCATCTGCCGTAATAGAGCATTTCTCCTAATACGGTAGCCTTGGAAAATCTGCGAATGCCGTTTTCTTCGCGGAAAACGGCGCAAACAGCGAAACTCCGCTCTACACCATCAGGAGAAATGCTCCTAGCTTCGGACTTAAACAGAAAACCCGGCCAATGGCCGGGTTTCAATCTTTATGGTGCCGAAGAGAGGACTCGAACCTCCACACCCTTGCGAGTACATGGACCTGAACCATGCGCGTCTGCCAATTCCGCCACTTCGGCACGGGACAACCACAACAGCGCGTCGTGGCCTTGCAGAAACACTAGTGTTTCAAACCTTTGCGGCCATGTCAAACCAACACGGATTCGCCTTGAACCAACATAAGCTTGCCCTTCGCTTCCCCGGCCTGTATCTTTTGTGAAACATCGCGGCCCCTGGAGCGTCAGAAGGAAGCATGAACGACCCGAAACAGGAACAGGTCATCCCGGAGGATCTCGCTCTTGAGATCCGTAAACTCGCCCATGATCTCTCGAATGCCCTTGAGATCATCGTGCAGACCAGCTACCTGCTCTCTACCGCCGAGCTGAAGCCGCCCGCCTCGGACTGGCTGGGCATGATGGACTCCGGTGTGCAGAAGGCGCTGGACCTGAACCTGCAGCTCCGCAACTACATCAAGACCCACAGCCCCAAATAACGAGGTCTACTTCGCTACTTTCGTCGCAGCGAATGAGCTCTCCGGGTACCACTCCGGCCTGCCCTTGGCATCGGCAACCCGCGTCGCCAGTTGCGCCAGCAGGCTGGTGAACTGGGCAGCACCGACCTTATCCACCGGCTGATTCAAATCGTCGGACGGACGGTGATAGCGCACCGCCACCCAGGTATTGAAGGTCTTCTCTTCTGGTGAATCTGGGGTCCAGCCAAACTTGAAGGCCAGTGCTGGAATCCCCTGCTTCACAAAGTTCACCTGGTCCGAGCGGATAAACCGGTTCTCATCTGGCTGCTTATCGAACTGCGGCTCCACGTCATTCAATTGGCATACGGCACGAGCGTCGTTCCCTAGAGTCGACTCACCCAGACCCTGAATCTCCAGATAGCGCAGTGGGAACAACGGCAGATACATATCCATGTTCAGATCGGCGATGATCGCCGATTTCGGCACCGTCGGCCTGGTCGCAAAGTACTGTGATCCCAGCTCGCCCATCTCCTCGGCTGCGAGCGCCACAAACAGGATCGACCGCTTCGGATGTGTCTCCGCCGCAAGCAGCTTCGCCGTCTCGATCAGCGAAGCCACACCGGAGGCATTGTCCATCGCTCCGTTGTAGAGGCTGTCGCCATCCACAGGGCGCCCAATCCCCATGTGATCCAGATGCGCGCTGATGACCAGGTACTCCTTCTTCAGCTTCGGATCAGACCCCTCCAGCAGGCCAACGACGTTCGGCGCATGAAGATGCTCCGCGGTCTTGACGGCGGTCGTTACATGCAGCGTACCCGGAAAAGCGAAGTGCACTAAAGGCTTGCCTGCGTCGCCCGCTGCCTTAATGTCGGCGAAGCTATGCCCGGCAGTGGCGAAGAGCTTCTCCGCCCCCTTCTCCGTAAGTGCGGCATAGACCTTCAGGCCGGGCAGGCTTTCCAGCGCAGGATCGGCATACAACATGACCGGCGGTGGCGCGTTGCGATTCCCCGCTGCGGGGTTCGGCGGAGCTCCCGGACGCGGCGGCGTAAACAGCACCATGCCGATCGCTCCCGCCGCATGCAGCGCCTTCCAGCGCTCCCCGGCAATACGGGAATAGGCACGCTGCGGACCCAGCAAATTCGCCGGAGCACCGCCGTAGATCACCACTACCTTGCCCTTCAGATCTTCGCCGGCAATATCATCCACATGCTTCTTCGGCAGGGACAAGCCGTAACCCAGAAAGACCATCGGCGCATCCAGCGTTCCGGCCCCATCGACATGGGCGTTCAACTGCAGCTCCGCGGGTAGCTCGTACCGGACGTTATCCACAGCGAAGCTCGATTTTTCCACGTCGATGGATGTGGGCACCAGTTCAATATCCTGCCCGTATCCATTGGTTCCCGCGGGCTTCAGGCCTATCTGCTTGAACTGAGTTTCCACGTATTCCACAGCCTTGAAGTATCCCGGCGAACCGGCACGGCGGCCCTCCAGTTTGTCATCGGCAAGGTACTGTACGTGCGACCACCAGGCGTTTGCCGCCGGGGTCCAGTCTTTTGTCTGGGCATGAAGAACTGAGGTCAGGACAAGCGCAGAAGCAAGCAGCGAAATACGCGGCACGGCAGCTCCGGAATAAGGGATATGGCGAGTATGGCATGAGAGAGCATTTTCCCTCTGGGTGTGGAGCAGGGTTTCCACATCTATGGGCGTTTTCCGCAATGAAAACGCCGCTGAACAACCCTTTGGGGATAACCCAGCAAAGGGAAAACGCTCCGGGAATCCGAAGAGTAATCACGGCGTAACGAGAATCCTCATTCGCTTCGAGTAGAGTGACTTTACTCGGGCTCGCTATACCGCGATCTTTACCGCGAGATTCATTGTGAACAATCAAATATCTACCAGGCTTCATGGCCTGGACACCCTTCGTGCGCTTGCCGTACTGGTCGTCGTGCTCTATCACCTGACCATCTTTGGCGAATTGCCTATACGCCTCCTCCCCGTCACTTACCACGGCTGGATGGGCGTCGACCTATTCTTCGTCCTGAGTGGCTTTCTGATCGGCCGGCAGGTGCTGAAACCCTTGGCCAGCGGGCAAAAATTCTCCATCGCGGACTTTTACCGGCGCCGCGCCTATCGCATTCTGCCGGCGTATCTCACGGTTCTGGCTCTCTACGTCTTTGTGCCCGGCTGGCGAGACTTTCCGCGCATTATGCCGGTATGGCAGTTCCTCACCTTCACCATGAACTTCGGCTTCACCTTTGCTCGGCGCGGCTTCTCGCACGCCTGGTCGCTCTGCGTAGAAGAGCACTTCTACCTGCTGCTACCGTTGCTGGTCGTCTGGCTCATGCGACGCCCCTCAGCGCGTAAGACCGCGGCTGTGATCGCCGGGGTATTTCTCTTTGGAATTGCGCTGCGATGGTTCCTGATCAAGCGCTTCCCCGATGAGGTCTGGACCAGCATCTATTACCCCAGCTACACGCGTCTCGATGGCCTTCTGACCGGTGTCGCTCTGGCTGTCGTGCGCACCTTCCGGCCGGGATGGTGGCATCACTGGATGCAGCACGGACATGCACTCTTTCTCACCGGCTCCGCCTGTGTCACCTGCGTCGTCTGGATGTTCCGTAACCGGGATCTTGGCAATGCAACCGGACCGGCGATGTGGGGTGTCGTCCTCGGCTTCCCTCTTCTCGCCATTGGCCTTGGACTTATCACTGCATCAGCCGTCAGCGAGAACGGTCTGCTTTCCCGGATACGCATTCCCGGCGCGGAAACACTCGCAACCCTGGCCTTCGCCCTCTATCTCACCCACAAGCCGATCGGCCATCTGGTCATGGTGCACTTCCCCTCCATCACCCAATCAAAAGGTCCGGCCTCATGGCTGCTCTATACCGTCGCCTGCCTGGGTGCCGCCTCGCTGCTGCACCTCGCTGTCGAACAACCATTCATGCGCCTGCGCGACCGGCATCTTCGCCGCATAGCACCTGTAGCAGTAGAGGAAGAAAGAACCGTCGCATCCTGATCGTCCCATCAGCGGGGCGATGACTTCAGGTCTCCCACTGACGCCAGACCCCGGGGGCGGTATGCCAGGCGGATGAAGTTGTGAACGAGTGGGTCCAGTGCATCACCTTTGCGCGGATCGACTTTACGCCAGGCGAGGCCRATCTTCCATTTCGCTTCTTCCAATCCTGTATCCAGCAAGCGAACATTCGGCACGTGCATCAGATTCGCCGATCGTGGCACCAGACTTACACCCACGCCACCGCGCACCAGATTCAGAACCGTAAACAATTCGTTGACCTCCTGCACGATGCGGGGACTGAAGCCCGCGGCACGGCAGGTTCGCGCCACATGATCGACAAAGCTGGAAGAGACACTGCGCGAAATCACCACAAAAGGCTCATTGCGCAGACTGGCCAAGCCCTTTCGGTAAGGCATGCCACGCGGAATGGCCGCGACCAGTCTCTCTTCGAGCACAGGTACGGTCTCCAGATCAGGATGTTCGACAGGCAGACGTACAAAACCAACATCGATATCGCCCTGCTCCAAAGCACTGATCTGGTTTGGTGTCGACATATCCGCCATCGACACCTGCACCGCCGGAAAATGCTGACGGAATCGCGTCAGAATATCCGGCAGACCCGCGGCCAGCGAGGCGATACCGAAGCCGATGCGCAACAAACCTGCCTTGCCATGTACAGCGAGACGCGTGATCTCTTCCGCCATCTCCGCTTCGCGCAACAGACCCTGTGCTCGCTCACGCAGGATCTCTCCTGCCGGTGTAAGCGACACACGGCGATATCCACGCACCAGCAACGGTCCACCGACTTTAGATTCCAGCTTTTGAATCTGTTTGGTCAGCGCGGGCTGGGTGACATGCAATGCCTCTGCCGCCTCACCGAAGTGAAGATGCTGCGCCAGCACCAGAAACGAGCGCAATTCTGGGAGCTCGAGTGCCATTCCTGTACGTTATCAGAATTGCTCCTACGATCTATTGGACAGAATCGATGCGATCCCGGAGCCTAGTAGTAGGTGACTTGCATGGTGCATCCAGACAACGCGTTCAACCGTACCGGAATTAAACGGGCGAGGTGGGCGCTCGCCATGCTCTTTGTGGTGGATGGAGTCGGTTTCGGAACCTGGGCATCGCACGTACCTGTCTTCCAGCAACTGCTTCACCTCGAGAATGGATCGCTCACCTTCGTTCTGGTCAGCCTCATCATCGGCGCCATCATCACGATGCCCATCACCGGGCACCTCATTGAACATTACGGCAGCCGCCGGGTGGTCCGGGTAACAACCGTCCTCTATGTACTGATGGTCGCGCTTCTGGCGCAGGCCTCCAACCTGTTCTTCCTGATCCTGTTCGCCGGTATGTATGGAGCCGCAAAAGGAGCATTGGATGTCGCCGTCAATGCACAGGCGGTTACCGTAGAGAAACAATACGGCCAGCCGATCATGAGTTTCTTTCAGGGCTGCTGGAGCGCCGGTGGATTGTTTGGTGCAGGCGCTGCAAGTCTGATGCTTCAGCGCGGTGGTACTGCCCGAATCGATCTCTCGCTCACCGCGGGCGTACTCGCTCTCTGCGGTCTGTGGGCAATGCCGTTGCTTGTCTCGGAAACCGAACGCGAAACAGGAAAACCGCGCAAGCCTGCGAAGTTCATGTGGCCCGATGCCGTCCTGTTGCGCCTTGCTGTCCTTGCCTTCTTTGGCCTGATGGCCGAGGGGGCGATCGGTGACTGGGCATCGGTATATCTGCACTCCAATGTGGGCGTGACACTCTCGCTCGCTGCCGCGGGTTACGCTGCCTATGCCATCGCCATGGCGGCCGGAAGGTTCTCCGGTGACTGGCTGGCACAGCGCGTCAGCAGCAAGCACATCCTGCATGGCAGCGGCTTTCTGATTGCTTTAGGTATGGCCTGTGCTCTTCTCATACCCTCGTGGTGGCCGGCGGTCGGCGGCTTGATGCTTACCGGAATCGGAATTGCAAATATTGTGCCTATCATCTGGGGTGYGGCCGGACGCGATACACGCATGGGAGCCGGTCCCGCGATCTCGACGGTTACAACCATCGGCTACTGCGGTTTCCTCATGGGGCCTCCGGTCATCGGCTCGCTCTCCGTGGTCGTTGGCTTGCGCGCGGCAATGGCCGTTATTGCAATCGCCGGCCTTATTGTTGCCGTCGGGCCAGTATTGTTTCCAATAGAAGCCACCTCGCGAGAAGAAGAGAGACAAGTCATCGGCGCTTGATCTCTTCCACCAGCGAATCAGCACGCGGACTGCGGATTTGTTTTCACCGGATACCAATCGGGATTCTGGTAAGCTGTTACTACGATTTTTGACGAAAGGAAAGAACCATGGAGACCACTAATATCCCCAGCGATCCCAGGACACCGGCCGAGTTCTTTCCCAACGTCTCGCGCAGCTAGACTCTCCCTTCGATAGATTCAGAGTTCTTCGGCGCAGCCTGCGGGCGGCTCTCTCTACCCGTCTTCCCTTTTTCAACCTTGATTGGCCTGCGGATATCCGTGGCCTTTTGATTCCTCTGGGAGTCCTTATGAACGAACATTCCAGTAAAAACGCAATGCGCGAAGTACTGGCTTTCTTATTCCGTCACTGGCGCCGCGAACGGTGGATGGTCGTGTGGGTGGCGCTCTGCATGATCTTCGCCACAGCCGCTGACCTGCTGATGCCCATCTATGCGGGCAAACTCGTAGATGCAATCGCGATGCACGCATCCCTGCGTGCACTGGCGCTCCATAACGCACTGCAGGCGATCGCAATGATGGCGCTGCTCGGCATCGTGCTTACGGTGCTACGCTACGTGGCTCTGGCCGGGATTATCCGGCTGACGTTGCGGCTGATGACCCGTTTTGCCAGCGAGACCTTCTGGCGAGTGCAGCGGTTTTCGACGGACTGGCACGCGAATAACTTCGCGGGCGCAATCGTGCGTCGAATCACACGCGGCATGTGGGCCGTGGACGTGATGGACGACATTCTGCTGCTGGAGATGCTGCCGGCCTTGCTGGTACTGGTCGGCTCATCGCTGCTGCTTGGGCTGCACTGGCTCACCATGGGAGTGCTCGTGGCTGTTGGCGCCGTCGCGTACATCGCGGTCTCCATAGCATTGTCGCTGTACTACGTCGCCCCGGCAGCGCGGCTATCGAATGCGCAGGACACGCGGATCGGCGCAGCCATGGCAGATACGATCACATGCAACGCCGTCGTGAAGTCATTCGGAGCCGAAAGGCGGGAAGATTACCGGCTGGCGAAGATCGTGGAGAAGTGGCGCAGCCGTACCTCGCGAACCTGGATACGGGCAACGCTTAACGGAAGCCTGCAGACTCTTCTCCTGCAGGCATTGCGGACCTCAGTACTGCTCTATGCGGTATGGCTGTGGTGGCACGGACGAGCGACCGCCGGTGATGCAGCCTTCGTGTTGACGAGCTACTTCATCGTGCAGGCTTACCTGCGCGACATTGGACAGCATGTGCGCAACCTGCAACGCGCCGCCAACGAGATGGAGGAGATGGTGGAGTTCCACTCGCATTCGCTCGGCGTGATGGACCGCGCCGATGCGAAGCCGATTCATGTGCGAGAGGGTGCGATCACCTACGACCGCGTGACATTCCGCTATGGAATGCACACCGAGCCGCTCTTTCAGGATTTCTCCTTGAAGATCCGTGCCGGAGAACGCGTGGGACTTGTAGGCCACTCCGGATCTGGCAAGACCACCTTCGTGAAGCTGTTGCATCGCTTGTACGACGTACATGGAGGAAAGATCGTCGTCGACGGCCAGGACACTGCCCGCGTGACCCAGGACTCGTTGCGCGCGCAGATGGCCTTGGTGCCGCAGGAGCCGATTCTCTTTCATCGCACATTGGCGGAGAACATTGCCTATGGAAGGCCGGACGCTTCGATGGAGGAGATCGAGCACGCAGCCCGGCTGGCCAACGCGCATGAGTTCATCCTGCGCCAGCCAAAGGGATATCACACGCTTGTCGGTGAACGCGGTGTGAAGCTCTCCGGTGGTGAACGGCAGCGTGTCGCGCTCGCGCGCGCGTTCGTAGCGAACACTCCGGTGCTGGTACTGGATGAAGCGACCTCAAGTCTGGATTCAGAGTCTGAGGCTCTGATTCAGGAGGCGATGGAGCGGCTAATGGCGGGCCGCACATCGATCGTGATCGCGCATCGCCTCTCAACCGTGCGAATGCTCGACCGGATTCTCGTCTTCGAACGCGGAAGAGTTGTCGAAGAAGGAACGCACGAAGAACTGGTACGACGCGAAGGCGGCACGTACAGACGACTGTTTGAGCGACAGGCACTCGGCCTGGTAGTGGACGATGAGGACACGACAGATGACGAATCTGATTTCTCAGACAGTGTGGTGAGTTACTAACATTCGAGAGCAGTACTCCCTCATTGCCTCCTTGCTTCGCGGCTTTATCGCGAAGCAAGGGGGCAACGAGGAGATGTATGTTTTGGCTTGTGTATTTATTCACGGTTGTCGTGGGAGGGACCTTTGCTGTGATCCTGCGGGCTCTCAGGAGAGTGCTCAGGCGTCACTTTCCAGCAGCGCCTTACTGAGGCAACCATTCCGGTTACTCTTGAGAAATTAACCCCTCGCACCGTTGACACAACAAGGGGGAACTGGGATGCTGGTCCTCAACCCCCAATTCCGGGAAGTCTACACCTGGATATCGTTGTCCTCGAATCCGCTTCTCTCCGCATGCATGTGTTGCCCGATGCAACAGTGGAGATCCTTCATGACCGACAACGCTAAGAATTCCACCGCCCGAAACACAATCCAAGACCCACCGGAGTACAACGCCGAAAGTGCTAAGAACCTTGCCGCCCAGAAAGACCAGTCACCCACCTTCGATCAACTAGGCGCAGACCTCCAAGGCTTGATTACCCAATTTCGCGTTTGCATCGCGGAGCCAGCCATATACGGGCCAAAGTTCACGAGGGCGGCCCCGATCCTGGAAACATTCTGTAGTCCGAATGAAAATGACGAACCGATGACAGCCTCCGATGCATACCAGGCGATCAGCTACCAGCTCTCTCACTGAGGAGAGCTGGCTCCGGAGAAGTCCGCCTTACCCAATCCAAGAATGACGCAACTGTGGAG
>NZ_JBFRCY010000018.1:0-15022 GCF_052113305.1 Terriglobus sp. YAF25 | reverse complement strand
GCGTTATACCGTTGCCGGAGTTTGACTTAGTCCGCCGTCCCGCAGCCGCAGAATACGATCGCACCGCCCCGCAAACTCCAGATTGTGCGTCACCAGAACCGAGGTCAGGCCGTGCGCCTTGTGTAGCCGCTGAATCAGGCTGAAGACGACGTCGGCGGTCCTGTTGTCCAGATCGCCCGTCGGTTCATCGGCAAACAACAGCCTGGGCTGCGTCACCAGAGCCCGGGCCAGCGAGACACGCTGCTGCTCACCGCCCGAGAGCTCGCCCGTGCGGTGGCTGAACCGGTCCCCCAGTTCCACCTCGGAGAGCCAGCGCCGAGCCGCCGAGATCGCCTCCGCCCTGGCCGTCCCGCGCGCCAGCAACGGCATGGCAACATTTTCCTCCGCGGTGAACTCCGGTAGCAGGTAGTGAAACTGCCACACGTAACCGATCTGCCGGTTGCGGAACTCAGCCTGTTCCCGCAGGCTGAGCTGGTCGACGCGGGTAGTACCGAGGTACACCTCGCCGACGTCCGGTTTATCCAACGCCGCCAGCAAGTGCAGCAGAGACGACTTCCCCGCCCCCGACTCGCCGACGATGGCGACCATCTCGCCTTCCGCCACCTCGAAAGAGAGCTCGCGGAACAGATCCAGGCGGCCCCGCCCCGTGGCGTAGGACTTGGAAAGCCCTCGAACATCGAGCAGGGTCTTACTCATATCGCAACGCCTCCGCCGGCAGGACCCGCGCCGCCGAGGTCGAAGGATAGAGCGTCGCCAGCAGCGAGACGCCTAGCGATACCGCTGAGACCAGAAGCCCATCCGTGATGCTGGGCGCGAACGGCAGATGATCGATCGAGTAAACCGATGCATCGAGGGGGAACCGATAGTGGCCGCCGAAGACAGAGAGCCCGTAACCGAGCACCAGGCCGATGACGGTTCCCAGTACGCTGATCAACAACCCCTGGAACAGGAAGATGCGGCGTATCTGGTCGGCACGGACTCCAAAGCTCATCAAGACGGCAATGTCCTTGGTCTTTTCCATCACCATCATGGTCAGAGCGATCAGGATATTGAGCGCGGCGACGCACACGATAAGCCCGAGGACGATGAACGTCACAATCTGTTCAAGCTTCAAGGCACGGAAGAGCTCACGGTTCTGCTCCATCCAGTTGGTTGTCTGGAAGCCCTGCCCGGCGGCTGCCTCGATCTGGCGCCCAATCTCGTTGGCTTTGTAAAGGTCATCCACTTTAAAGCTGATGACCGAAATCAGATCAGGCTCGGAGAACAGTCTTTGCGCATCCGCCAGCCGCATAAAGGTATAGCTGGAGTCGTACTGGTAGAAGCCGGAGTGGAAGATGCCGACGACCGAGTACCGCTGATATTTCGGTACGATCCCGATCGGCGTGAGACCTCCCTGCGGGCTGGTCACGAGCACCGTGTCCCCGACCGCAGCGCCAATGGTCTCCGCCAGGTCTTTACCGATGACAATCGGCGGGACGGCGATCGGTCCCTGCTTCTCTAGCGCCACGGCCGAACCCTGATTTACCTGCTGCAACAGGCCGCTGACGGTGCGCTCGTCTGCTGGGATGACTCCTTTAATAAGAGCGCCCCCGGATTTCGCGCCGCGGGAGACCAGCACCTGCCCATAGAGTCCAGGAGCAGCGGCAGTGACATGCGGCTGCTGTTTAAGACGAGCCAGCAGGCTCTGCCAGTCGGAGATGCCGTCGGAAGCGATCCGCATCAGATCCACGTGCGCCGTAGAGCTGAGCAGGCGATCCTGCAGGTCGCGCTGCATGCCATTGGTGATAGCCAGCGCAATAATCAGCGACATCACACCTGCGGCGACCCCGGCAACCGAGATCCCGGTGATGATGCCGATAACGGCTTGCCTGCGCTTCGCACGTAAGTATCGTGCAGCAATAAAGAGCTCAAATCTCACGCGCTCGCCATCCATCGCAGCGTCTTACGCGCCAGCCGGTCGAAGGCCAGAGCAGCCATCTCCAGATGTTCGGCCCGRGTGTCTTCGATCTTGTTGTGGCTGATCCCCCGCAGCGACTGGACAAACATCATCACGGTTGGGATGCCGGCACGGCAGACCTCCGCCGCATCATGCAGCGGGCCGGAAGGCATGCGATGCGACGTCCCCGAAATCTCGCGGACCGCCTCTTCGCACAGCGCAATCAACTCGGGATGAAACGGAATCGGCTCGATATTCCAGATCTTCGACCACTCCACCGTGCAGCGCTCCTCCGCGGCAAACCGCTCGCTGGCGGCTTTGGCATCGGCATACATTCCTGCCAGGACATCGGCATCGAGATCGCGCTGATCGAGTGTCGCCTCGCATCTACCCACCACCGCCGTCACGATGCCGGGAAAGGTCTTCACGCTGCCCATGGTGCACACCGCATCCGCATGCCTGCCCGCGATGGAGCGAATCTCCAGCGCCAGCTTGGCGGCAGCAGCCAAAGCATCCCGGCGATCTCCCATCGGAGTCGATCCCGAGTGCGCCTCCTGCCCATGGAAGGCGATCGCATGTCGCTCCACGCCCTTCGTTCCAAGCACAACACCGAGAGGTAACCCCAGGCGCTCCAGCACCGGTCCCTGTTCGATATGCAGCTCGAGATACGCGGCTATGTCGCCACGCTCGACGGAAGCGCCACCAATCTTCTCAACGTCGACACCACACTTCCGCAACGCATCTTCCAGCGTGACGCCGTCACGGTCTCTCCGAACACGATCGGCTCCGATCGTATGCGTTCCGGCGAAGGCGGATGAACCGAACAGACTGCGGCCAAAGCGCGCGCCTTCTTCGTCTGCCCAATCCACCAGCCGAATGGTAAACGGCGGCTTGCCGTCGTAGTCCTCATTGACACCACGCAGAATCTCCAGCCCACACAGCACACCGAGACAGCCGTCGAGCCATCCGCCGTTCGGAACGGAGTCCAGGTGGCTGCCAAGAACCAGCGTCTTCCCGCTCTTGCCCGGAAGCGTCACCCAGTTATTCCCGGCAGCATCCAGATGCTGCGTGACCGGAACTGCTTTCAGCTTTTCGTAGAACCAGGCCCGGGCCTTCAACCAGATAGGCGTCCACGCCACACGTTGAGCCCCGTCCTCATCAGCGGTCAGCGAGCGCAGCTCCCGCAGGTCGGCAAGCATGCGTTGCGGATTAATCGGCATGCGGTAGCTCCGGTTTCCG
Organism: Terriglobus sp. YAF25; assembly: GCF_052113305.1. Classification (NCBI taxonomy): domain Bacteria; kingdom Pseudomonadati; phylum Acidobacteriota; class Terriglobia; order Terriglobales; family Acidobacteriaceae; genus Terriglobus; species Terriglobus sp. YAF25. The sequence continues at coordinate 11,847 of NZ_JBFRCY010000018.1, read as the reverse complement.
GCACAGGAACTGCCCCCGGCCGATTGTTCCCACAAACTCCCCATCGCGAACCTGTACCTCGCCGCGCACTGTCACCAGGGAGGGCCGGCCATCGACCTCGAAACCTTCAAAGCCGCTGTAGTCCGTGTTGGTCTTGTGTGTCTTGGCCGAAACCGTACCGCGATAGGCAGGGTCATAGACCACCAAGTCAGCATCACTCCCCAGGGCAATGGTTCCCTTCTTCGGATAGAGCCCGAAGAGCTTTGCCGGTCTCGTACTCAGCGCATCCACAAACCGGTTCAGAGTGAGACTTCCCCGGCTTACGCCATAGGTATAGATCAGCGGCATACGCTCTTCCACACCCGGAATGCCATTGGGGATCGCGGTAAACGCGTCCTTTCCCATCAGCTTCTGTTCCATGGTGAACGGACAGTGATCGGTTCCAACCGTATCGACTTCACCTGCCGCCAGCGCCTCCCACAATGCCTGCTGGTTGTGCTTCTGCCGCAGCGGAGGCGACATGACGTGTTTCATGCCCTCGACGCCAGGCCGCTCCGCCATCGTTTTATCGAGCAGAAAATGCGGCAGCACCGACTCGACGGAAACTTTGACACCGCGCTTCTTCGCGTCGGAAGCCGCCTTCAACGCAGGCACGCACGAGAGATGTACGACATATCCGCGGGCTCCGGTCGTCTCCAGGAAGGCGCAGAAGCGTGTCGTCCCTTCCATCTCCACGACTTCAGGACGGCTGGGCTCGTGCCACTCCGGCCCGGTCTTTCCTTCAGAGAGGAGCTCCTGCTGCAAACGTCCCACCAGCTCCGCGTTCTCGCAGTGAGCGGTGACGATCACACCCAACTCGTGCGCCAGCTTCAATGTCTGGTACATCTCGTCGTCGGTCACACCGAAGAAGTTCTTATAGGAGAGGAATATCTTGAAGCTCGTGGTTCCGTCGGCAACAATCTCGCGCAGCTGTGCCGCCGTTCCCTCGTCAAAGCGGCTGACCGCCATGTGGAAGGCATAGTCACATGCCGACTGCCCCTCTGCCTTCGACTTCCAGAGCTTGTACCCTTCCAGGGCATCCTCACCGCGTGAGGGACAACACATCTCAATCAGAGTCGTCGTCCCGCCTGTCAGCGCGGCAACCGAGGCAGTCCTATAGGTGTCTCGCGCGAAGGTTCCCATGAAGGGTAGATAGATATGGACGTGAGGATCGATGAAGCCCGGAAAGATGAACTTGCCGGTGCAATCGATCACTTCGACGCCCGGAGAAGCATCCAGGTTCTGTCCGATGCGGGCGATGGTCTCACCTTCAACATAGACGTCGGCGACATAACGTTCTGTCGCCGTAACGATCTCACCGTTCTTCAGCAGAAGGCCCATGGTGGAACCATCTTTACACAAAGCCTCGCCCGCAAACAGCGGAACGGCTCCGCTAAAGCGGAGCCGTCCAGGGCGGCGACATTTCCTATGTCAGAACTGGATTCTTCCGCCCATCTGGATCAGGCGGTTGAAGCCAATCTGCGAGTTGATCGTACCGAAGCTACCGCTGGTGATATTGCTTGAGCCGGGCGCAGCCAGTTGCACAGTGTTGAATGCGTTGAGCGCCTCCGCGCGGAACTCCGCAGACACCCGCTCGGTAACGTGGAACTTCTTATTTACGGAGATGTCCGAGTTGAAGTACCCAGGTCCGAGGCACGGCAGCGTACGCGGCACATTGCCATAGGCGTAGGCACCCGTAGCCATAAACTTATTGGCATACAGACGCTGCAACTGCGATCCTCCACTGCATACGCTGTGAGCATCCTCACCCGGAGCAAAAGACGGACGCTGTGCGCCGTAGCCTGCGTCCGTGCTACCACTGGTCTGCGTCACCGCGAGGGGCGAACCCGACTGCACGATCATGACGTGGTTGTAGTTCCATCCGCCGACGATGGCATCCATGAAGCGGTTGATGTTAGCCATGTGCTGGCGTCCGCGCCCGAATGGCAGCTCGTACGTTCCATTGAGCGTGAATCGCCGGGGAGAACCGGTCGTCGAACGCGCCCACTCCATATCCAGATTGCCAGTGTCCTGGGGACCCGCGCCGGAGCTGGTGAGAGAGCTGCTCGCACCCCAGAGATTGTCCCACGAAGACGCCCAGGTATAGGTTGCCATCATGGTCAAGCCATGAGTAAAGCGCTTTTGCACCTTCACTGCGAGCGAGTTATAGCGGGTGCCCCCCAGAGAAGACGCGTACGTGACATCCGTGAACTGCGCAAACGGCCGCAGCGACTGTGCCCGCGTAATCGTGGTTCGGGCCAGCAAGCCGTTCCCGCCAGAGATGTAGTAGGGATTCGTAACCGTAGTTGCCAGCCCGGACGAAACACCATTGTATTCACCAGCCTTTCCGATTGGGTTCGCAGAGTTCGGCGCGGCTGCTGCGGTCTTTACGCCGGCATCGGGACCGGAAACATAGGCAAATCCATTCGCTGCGCGTGTCTGCGAGGAGATCTGGTTGTAGTTAAAGCTGTTGGCCAGGTCGCGGCCGTGAGCTCCGACATAGCCGACCTTCAGAGCAAAACCGGCCGGTAGTTCGTATTGAATATCAGCCGAGTACTGATAGACGAACGGCGAACGTCGCGCCGGATCAATGAAACTAAGACTTCCACCGATGCCCGCCGCATATCCAAGCGTGTTACCGGAGGGCACGAGCGCTGAAGCACTGTAGAGGTTCTGCGGAGCATCGAGCGGATGAGAGTTCGCCGGCAGCGCCGCAACACCCGAAGGACCGCTGTAAGACGCCGAAGGCGCATACCCTGGAGAATAGTTAGTCGTCGGACTGAAGCTGGAGGGAGCAAAGAAGACGCCAAAGCCGCCGCGCACCGTCATCTTCGGCAAAATGCCGTAGGCAACACCGACGCGCGGAGCCACCTTGAACGAGCTGTAGTTGCTGGTATAGGTCTTTGCGCCGTTGACGCCTGCATACTGAACACCACCGCGCAAATTAGTCAGCRATCCGTAGTTGTAAACCGCCAGCGGATCCAGCCCGATCGTCAGCCTGTCGTTCGCCTCGTGGAAGCCAGGCTCCATTTCGATACGGACTCCCATATTCAGCGTCAGACGCTGGTTCACGCGAAAGTCATCCTGGCCATACACCGCGTTGTACTTGGTGTTGAACTGGAAGGATCCAGGCGTAACTCCCAGGCTGGCTGAGTTCGGCAGCCCCATCAGCATGTCCGCAATATCGGACCCCACCTTTCCGGTCGCCGTGCTGGCTACGTTGGTTGAGTTGGTATATCCGCCGGTAAAGGTGAAGGAACCGCCACCCGAGCTCGTGCTCCAGAGAACATTCGAGATCGAGCGAAAGACATAGCCAGTCTTGAAGGTGTGCTTTCCATAACTCTTGGACAAACCGACGACAAAGCTACGCGAGAAGTAATCGGATGGACCCGAATCGCTGCCTCCCAGCACACTTGTCGTTCCTCCCGAGGTCGTGATCGTAGGGAAGGTCTTCGAGCTGAGCTGTGAAACATACGCCGACGGAAAAAGCTGCGTCTGGTCATAGCCCGTATGGATACGTTTGGTCTCGTTCGGGAACCGGTTGAAACCCCATCCTGCATTCAGCACCATAGTGGGGCTCAGTGTGACCACGCTCGTTACATTAATCGCGTCAACTTTGCGATATAGCAGGTTCGCAGTCGAGTACGGAATCTGGTAGACGTTACCCGATGGTTCTTTGGAGCCATAGTGAAGATAAGAAGCCGCCGCTCCCCACCATTTTGTGATCTGGTGATCAAGCTTCAGACTGAATTCATCAGCGCGATCCCCAAGAGTATCGTTGCCGAAAGTATTGTTACCCGTCGCCGAAGTCGTGGTCGGCAGCGGAAGAGCTGCGGCAACCTTCAAGCCAGCCGGAGACAGATAGGAAGAAGGAATCTTCGCATTCGGAATAATGACGGTACGATTCGTTCCGGTCGGCGCAGCGTATGGGTCATACAGCGTTAGGCCACTCTGGCTGAAGTCGCCGGTCCGCTCCAGCGCCGTTGGAAACCGGGCGCCGGTACTGGAGAGCGGTGAACGCTGACGATATCCCTCTTCGGCCACCCAGAAGAAGGTGCGATCCCTTCCGTTATATAAACCAGGAATACGTATCGGACCGCCGAGGGCGCCGGCATAGCTATACCATTCAGCCGCTCCGCGAGGTGTCTGCGGAGCCACCGTAACACCGTTCACAACGTAGGGAGTACGGTTGTAAGCCCAGCTGTTGGCGGTCCAGTTGGTTTGGCGGGTCAGGCCCATCAGAGTGCCGTGAAGTGTATTTGAGCCGGACTTCAGCGAGGTATTGAACATACCGCCGCCGGTTCTTCCCATTTCCGCGTCAAACGTGTTTGCCTGAAGCTTCATCTCTCCCGTCGCTTCAAGCGAAGGGATAATCACGGCGCGGTTGGTGGAGTCTGTGATCGGAACACCGTCCAGAAGGTAGTTGTTGGTCCCGGTCGGGCCGCCCGCGATGGAAAGCTGCGACGAGCCGGACTGATCCTGAAAACGCACGAAACGTGGATCTCCGGTAAAAGTGACGTTCGTATCGAGTTTCGTGAAGAGGAACGGGTTTCGGCCCATGTTGGGCAGCGTCTGCAGCTTCTGCTGATCGAAGGTCTGGCCGTTGGAGGCGGAGGCGGTATCGATCATGGGGACATCCGCCGTGACCTCCACACTCTCCGCCGTCGAACCCGTCTTCATCCCCATATCGACGGTGGTTGTAACCCCAATCGTGACCAGGACATGCGTCTGTGTCAGCTTGGTGAACCCCGGCGCCAAAATCGTCACGGAGTAATTTCCAGGATCGACGGCAGCAAAGGTATATTCTCCGGCGCTGGTCGTTACGGCCGAACGAGAGATGTTGGTGCTTTCGTCGGTCAGCGTGACGACGGCGCCAGCCACCACCGCCCCGGTGGCATCGGTCGCCAGACCGCGAACACCGCCATAGTTGGTCTGCGCCGGAAGCGCAGAGGTACAAAACAACGCTACGGCGAACAGCGCAACGACGGCACGGAGTCGAAACAGATGAGCAATCACGGAATCCTCCTGGCAAAGCGGTAGAGACACATCTGCTCGCGCCCGTGGCCGCCAGAAAGGGCAGGACGGGACGTTCAGGCGCGCGTCAGCGAAAGCGTGAAAGCCGGCTTCTTCCTGGCCGCAGCGGCCAGACACCACGGGGAGGAAGGTGCGAACCCTCACGCAAAAGACTTCGGTTGTACCGATAAAACGAGGAACTGCTTGCACTGCCTGGGACTGACGATCGACTTCACCCTGCTCCTCGCGGAGCACGGCTCACTTCGGTACAGCGTCACAACAGTCCGGGATGTTCCCGGCGACGGCTCGTAGCTCCGGCGAAAGACACCTCACCAGAAAAGCGGATGCACTTTCTCAGGAGCCCTTTTGATTTGCGGTTATGTCGAGATGTTGCCATCGCTATGAATTTTCTGTCAAATCAAAAGTCAAGCCTCACGTTCATCACATTTGGGGTGAAGCCCGCGTCCATATCTATATCCGCGGACTTTTCCTGAGTTGGGAATTGTGTCGGCACTTTGGGTTAGGTAACCGGATTTTCACAGTAGATGGTGCAGCCGTTTACTGGTATTGTGGGCGGTAAGTTGCCATCCAGTAGGGTTTTAGGCAAGCGGCTACACTACTGGAAGTAGTAGATGTGGGCGGTGTTCCGACGTTTGAGCGGCACCCAACCTGAGTGTCACCGCATCAAATAACTGATTCGGTGATGGTCTGAAGTACCGAAGGCACCGCGAGTCTCCGGCGGATTAACTGCCGGGATATCCGGTGAGCTGCAGGGGGAACATGTTCGAACGGTATACGGAGAAAGCACGGCGGGTGATCTTCTTCGCCCGGTACGAGGCCAGTCAGTTTGGGTCACCTTACATTGAGACGGAGCACCTGTTGCTGGGTCTGCTCCGCGAAGATAAGGCGCTGACGAACCGTTTTCTGCGGTCGCACGCCTCAGTTGAATCCATTCGCAAGCAGATTGAAGGACATACGACGATTCGGGAGAAGGTCTCGACCTCGGTTGACCTACCCCTTTCCAACGAGTGCAAGCGCGTTTTGGCCTATGCCGCTGAGGAAGCAGAGCGTCTGAGCCATAAGCACATCGGTACGGAGCACCTCTTGCTGGGTCTGCTTCGCGAAGAAAAGTGCTTTGCCGCTGAGATTCTGCAGGAGCGCGGCCTGCGGCTGCCARCCATCCGCGAGGAGCTGCAGCGCACCACCCAGGAGAAACCAGCGCAGCGTCAGCAGCAGCAGCGTGAGCAGTCCATGCTCGCCGAGTTCTCGCGCGACCTGACCCAGGCCGCCATGGACGCCCAGCTCGATCCGCTGGTCGGCCGTGACGCTGAGGTCGACCGCGTCATCCAGATCCTGTGCCGCCGCACCAAGAACAACCCGGTCCTGATCGGCGAACCCGGTGTCGGCAAGACCGCCATCGTCGAGGGCCTGGCACAGAAGATCGCCGACGGCGACGTGCCCAGCTTCCTGGCGGACAAGCGCGTCCTGTCTCTGGACCTCTCACTCATCGTGGCCGGCACTAAATACCGCGGCCAGTTCGAAGAGCGCCTGAAGACCATCATGAAGGAGCTGATGGAGAATCAGAACTCCATCGTCTTCATCGATGAGCTGCATACTCTCGTCGGCGCCGGATCGGCCGAAGGCTCACTCGATGCCGCCAACATCCTGAAGCCGGCGCTCTCCCGTGGCGAGATTCAGTGCATCGGCGCAACCACGCCGGCGGAATACCGCAAATCGATCGAAAAGGATCGCTCGCTCGAGCGTCGTTTCCAGGCCGTCAAAGTTCCCCCGCCGAACGAGGAAGATGCCATCAAGATCATCATGGGCATCAAGGAGCGCTATGAGAAGTTCCACGCCGTCAGCTACACCGACGACGCGATCACCTTCTCCGTCTCGCACTCGAGCCGCTATATTCCCGATCGCTTCCTTCCCGATAAGGCCATCGACCTGATCGACGAGGCAGGCGCCCGCGTGAAGCTGAAGCAGACCTCCCTGCCGGATGAGATCACCGAGGTGCAGAAACGCATCAAGTTCATCGTGCACCGGATGGAGAACGCCATCGCGAACCACGAGTTCGAGAAGGCGCGCTTCTACTCCGACGAAGAACGCAAGGAGCGTGAGAACCTGCGCACGCTGCGCGACAAGTACCATCTGGACGACTCCTCCTCGGGCATCGTTACCCGCGAAGACATCGAGGATGTCGTCAGCCGCTGGACTGGCGTGCCGATCACGGCGATCAAGGAAGAAGAGACCCAGAAGCTGCTGCGTGTCGAGCAGGAGTTGCACAAGCGGGTTATCTCGCAGGAGAAGGCCATCAGCGCCCTCGCCCGCGCGATTCGTCGCTCGCGTGCCGGCCTGAAGAACCCCGGACGCCCGATCGGAAGCTTCCTCTTCCTGGGACCGACCGGCGTCGGCAAGACGGAAATGGCGCGCACCCTGGCGCAGTTCCTCTTCGGCAGCGAGAAGTCGCTGATCCGGTTCGATATGTCGGAGTTCATGGAGAAGCACTCCGTGTCGAAGCTGATCGGTTCGCCTCCGGGATACGTGGGATACGAGGAGGGTGGCCAGCTCACCGAGCGGGTGAAGCGTTCGCCCTACTCCGTTGTCCTTCTCGACGAGATCGAAAAGGCGCATCCGGACGTCTTCAACCTGCTGCTGCAGGTCTTTGAAGACGGCCAGTTGACCGATGGTCTCGGCAATACGGTCGATTTCAAGAACACGATCCTCATCATGACGTCGAATATCGGCGCCAAGCACCTGATGAAGCGTGAGGGACTTGGCTTCCAGTCGAGCAAGGAAGATGTCGTGCTCGAAAAGATGGAAGAGCTGGTGAAGGGCGAGGTAAAGCGTACCTTCAACCCCGAGTTCCTCAACCGTCTGGACGAGGTCATCGTCTTCACGGCGCTCAGCGACAGCGACCTGATGCAGATCCTGGAGCTCCTGGTGCAGCAGTTGAACACCAACCTGGTGCACAAGGCGATCACGATCTCGGTCACCGACGAGGCGAAGAAGTGGATTCTCGACAAGACGCTGACCGACCGCACCTACGGTGCGCGTCCTCTGCGCCGCGCGCTGCAGCGCTATATCGAGGACCCGCTCTCCGAGGCGCTGATCGCAGGCAACATCACCATGCGGCCCGCATTCCTGGAGGTTTACCTCGAAGGCGACAAGCTCTTCTATCGCCCGGTTTCGTCAGAAGGCGAAGAGAAGCTTGCCGGCGCAGCTCTCTCAATCCCATAACACCTGCGTTCCAACCCGAAAAGCCCCGGGAACTTTCCCGGGGCTTTTTGCTTTTCTGATAGGTTTGGTTGGAGCATTTTTCCAGGAAAATGCCTAGCCGAGGCCATACTCGATGAATCGGCGCGAACTCGGAACGCTTCTGCCTGCGCTGCTGGCGGGTCTGACGATAACTGAAACCGCCGAAGCAGCCGAACTGAAAGAACTGGTGAGCGGAGGCTACAAGCGAGGAGCCCTGAAGCCGACGCCGCAAGCCGGACGAACCTCCGGGCCGATCCTGAGCCAGGGACTGCTGAAGGCAGGCAACATCCGGCTGGAGAGCCACTTTACCTCGATTGAACCGGGGTCAGATACACGAGGCCGTGGGCACCCATCTGCATAGCGAGATCTGGCTCATCACCGAAGGCACACTGGAGCTGAACATCAACGGAACGCCGCATCTGCTCAACGTCGGAGATGTAGGGCTAGAGCATCTTTCCTGTTGCTGGGTATTCCGGAAGGGCGTACAGCGGCGTTTTCATTGAGATGCAGAAACCCTACACTACACCTACAGGAAAAATGCTCCATGCGTCGCTGGAGATCGTCACTATGTGGCGAACGCAGGCAAGACACGGGTCTCCTACTCTGTGGTGACTGTCGGTCCGCCGGAATAACAAAACCCCGGCGTGAACCCGGGGTCCTGCAATCAGACGGATTGGTTTTACATCAGTGTCTGGACAGACTTGACTGCCGCATTGACGGCATCGCCTGCCGTATCGATGGCATCTTCTACTTGCGAACGAGTCTTCTTGTAGAGCTTCTGAGACTCTTTCGCAACCTTATCGGCACGCCCCTTAAGATAATCGGCCGCGTCCTCAAGATAATCTCCTGCATCATCGATGCCCTTCCTCAGTTGGCGGCGGGTACGGTCGCCGGACTGAGGAGCATACAACAGCGCCACAGTCGCGCCGGCAGCGACGCCGATTCCAAATGCGATCCAGATTCCTTTAGCGCTCATAATATTTTCCCTTTCTTGCACGGTTCGGGAACGTCATATCCCTGGTTACTGTGATGGACGAAGTTTCAGAGAGGTTGGTTCGTTGAAAAGGGTCAGCTCTCGAAGTCCGCTACCGAAATAGCACCTTTGGGCCATCCACCTTTGTGGCATCGCTCCCCAAAAGGTGGAATGGCGATATGTACTATGACAGTACATCCTTAGATTGTTCYAATCATTCTCTCCCGGGCCACTGAGCAGCACCCCCCGAAAGGACCACCATTATGACGCACGACCTCATTCTTGGCGCAGTCTTTGTTGCTATGCTCATCGGCCCTGCTATTGTTGCCGTTCGCGCCGGCGGTAAAAACTAGAGCGTTTTCCGCAATGAAGACGCCGCTGCTCACCCCTCACGGATACCCAGCAACAGGGATAGTGCCCTAGCATCAGGCTCGCCAATATCCACGCGAGTGCTCCTTCTCAGAACGATATAGTCCGGCCGCCGTAGTTGGACGTACAGTGCAGCCATGCAAGATGTTTTTCAGGTAGGACTGTACCTCGTGCTCATTGGGCTCCCAGTAGTGCTCGCCTTTCGCGGCGGGCGCGAGAAGGTTGCAAAATCGACATCCACCGGTGAACTGCCGAGTCTGGAGAGTATGACGCTGACGCCCCGGCGCATCACTGGGAAAATGCTCTATCCAATCCGGCCAGTCCCCTGGCCCGGATAAAGATCTTGGAAAACATCGCGGCATTCAGCTTTCCTGTAAGCGTGTTTCGCAGCGARGGGTGGTAGCTCGCGATCAGGTGCACGCCGCCCGGCAGAACATACTCTGCTCCGTGGCCGAACTTGAAGCCTCGCTTGTTTGCAAGTTCACCGGTATTAACCAGGTGAGCCAGATAACCGTCAAAGGCAATCTTCCCCAGGCAAACGACAACCCTTACCCGTTTGAGCGAGGCAATCTCGGCGGTGAGATGCGGTGAGCAGTTCCGAATCTCCTGCGGTGTAGGCTTGTCGCCTGGCGGCGCACATCGCACTACGGACGCGATATAGCTGTGCTTCAGCTTCAGACCGTCGTCACGGTGCGCTGCCGTCGGCTTGGACGCCAGCCCCATGGCATGCAGTACCGGATACATGAAGTCTCCGGAACCATCTCCCGTGAAAGGGCGCCCCGTACGGTTGGCGCCATGGGCGCCCGGCGCCAGCCCGAGAATCAGGATCCGTGCTCTGGGGTCTCCGAATCCGGGCACCGGCTTGGCCCAGTAGGTCTGGTCCAGATAAGCGCGCCGCTTTGTCTCTCCAATTCCCTTGCAGTAGGTACGAAGCCGCTCACACCGTTCGCAGGCGTATACTAGCCGGAAGTTATGTACGAGGAGAGCACCGGTTTGTCCGAAATCTTCCCTGCCCCCCGCAGCACTGGTTCTCAGGTTTTTCGTCTTCAGACTCCTCGGCGGAATGGGCTGCGACATGGCCTGATCGCCCTTACCCTCTCAAGCTGGTTGCTGTTCCCAGGTCTTGGTTGCAAGCGAGGTGAAGGCGCCGCGGCGTTGAAGCGTCTGGCCAGCACAGACGACTCCGTACCGGCTCCGCCTGCTCCCCCCAAATTTGGCGGCCAGGAGGCGTTGACCTTGAAGCGCCTTCAGACTTACAGCGGCGAGGTCCCCGAGTTTACCGCGATCACTGTACTTCCCGGACGCGGTATGGACATCGCATCCATCAAGGCGTACCTGCCCGGCCGTGGCGAAACGGAGCTTCTCAATGTTCCCCCTCTCAGCCAGATCGCAGCTCTGATGACAGGAACAGGTGCGGATAGTCATGGAGAAGCCAATGCGACCGCCGGAGCAGCCTTTCTTGTTCCCTTTGTCAACCCCCTTGCCGGCTCCGTCAGTGCCGACGGAAAGAATCTCGCCGTCAACGTACACGGGAAGAGCATTTCCCTGCCTGTCGCGATCGATCCTGATCATCCGGCCGCGCCACCGATGGCCCGATTCGGCCTGCTGAGCCTGATGAGCACCTCGATCCCGCAGATCAACACCATGCCGGATGGAAGTGAAGGACGAGCGACCTATGAGACGGGCAACTTCGGCGGCCACTGGCCCGGCAAACTAGAGGTAACCGTATCGACCCTGCTAAGCGGGAGGGCGATCGATCTGTTGATCTCCTCAACCAACACCGGTTCCGAACCGGTTCCTGTGAGCGCCGGGTGGTATCCCCGGTTCGCCATCCCGAGCGGCAATCGCGCACAAGCCACCGTGCGTCTTCCTAAAACGTCGACCGCGGGTAATCTCAGCAGCTCCTCCGACGGCTTTAATGCCCGCCAGGGCAAAGCACTCGGGACACAGGAGCTCGACGTCACTCTCGTCAATCCGAAGCCCTCCCTTTTCGACAACGGACCAACTGTGGAACTCCGCGATCCGGCGATCGATTATGGCCTGCGTGTCGTAGGTATGTCCGCTTCCATCAATGGCATACGGGTGCTTGCCCCCTCTGGAAAGAACTGGATTGTGGTTTCAGCGGTCGCTAATCCGAACGATTCCTCCGGCAAGCCGCTCGATGCCGAAAATGCGAATGACCTTATGCTGGCGCCCGGGAAGACCCTGCAATGGAG
>NZ_JBFRCY010000017.1:0-17414 GCF_052113305.1 Terriglobus sp. YAF25 | reverse complement strand
GGCGAAGGCCATAGGGAACATCCAGGCCGGTGAACTCAACCGTAGCCGTTCCATTCTCTGCCAGATTCACGGTTTTCGTGGTGATGATCTTGCCGTCGATGACTAAGGAGACTTTCTTCGCCGCAGCCTTACTGTTGTAGCCGGCAAGAACAGCGCGAACGCGAGCAGCCTTCGTATCGGCTATCTGCGAGGGAGCGTCTACACTCACCACGGTGAAGTTCTCTTCAGTGCGATTGATGGTCGGATGCAGAATAAGTTTCGTACTCTCGGGCAGCACCATCTCGGCGAAATTGCCGGGAACGCTGGACCGCTGCATATCGCTGAAGAGATGAAGGTCGATGGGCGTATGGTTCGCCTCATCCAGCGCACGCACGCTGCGGCCAAGATCGCCGAAGTTAGAGCGACCGTCGCCGGGCTGAAGTCCGTTGATGGCCGAACGCAGCGTTTCGTCGTCTTCGATTGGCTGTGTCAATGCTTCGAGCTGACCGCCCAGGGCCATCACCTGTGCCTTCTGTCCCGAGTGCCGTCCACTCAGCGCACTAAGCGCCTGCTGCTTGGCTTCGGTAAACCGTGTACTGCTACGCATGCTGAGGGAGCGATCGACAACCAGCAACAGAAGGCGGCCATGCGCTTTGGAAGCCGGTCGACGGATGAATGGCGAGGCGAAAGCGAGTGTGAGCAACAGGACGATGAGGGTGCGGAGCGCGAAGAGCAGCAGGTACTTCAGGCGCCGATGTTTGGTGGAACTCTGCGTGCCGCGTTCGAAGAACATCAGCGAGCTGAAGGGAAGCGGTATGGATTTGTGGCGGCGCAGCAGATGCACGTAGACCGGCAGGCCTATGGCTAGCGCTCCAGCAAGAAACCATGGCGCAAGGAATCCCATCAGGCTGCCACCGCCTTTCTCAGCGAGAGGTATGCCTGCAAGGTGGCATCCAACGGCTGATCGGTAACCAGAAGACGATAGTCCATTCCTGCTGCGCGAGCCCGTGCCTCAATGGCGGCAAGATGAGCCTGCAGCCGGCGGCGGTATTCATTCTTCGCGTAGTCGGGAATGACCTCCATCACCTGACCGGTCTCCATGTCTTCCAAAACAGAGGGTCCACGAAGCTCCGGTTTGATCTCTTTCGGATCGAGTACCTGGAAGAGTGTGACCTCGCTGCCGTGATAGCGGAGCGGTTCAATCGCCTCCACCATCTCTTCCGGATCACCGAAGAAGTCCGAGAAGACCATCACCATGCCGCGCCGGCGTAGCAGCTCATGGGCATGGCGCATCGGGTTGGCAAAGTTCGTTCTTGCCGAGGGCTCGGCGCGGTCCAGGGCCGCCAGCACACGATAGAGCTGCCCCTGCCGCGTCGAGGGCCGCACCGCCTCTCGGACGTCGTCATCAAAGACAACAATGCCTGCAGCATCACGCTGGTACTTGATGGCCATGTACATCAGTGCCGCGGCCGCGTAGCGTGCGTAGTCCATCTTATTGACGGCGTGCGAGGTGTACTTCATAGAGTTGCTGGCATCCAGAAGTACAGTCACCTGGCTGTTGGTCTCGCCGCGATATCGCTTCAGGTAGGTTCGTTCCGTACGTGCAAAGAGATTCCAGTCGATATGGCGCGGGTCCTCTCCCGGCGTATAGGCACGGTACTCGGCGAACTCCTGGCTGAAGCCGAAATCGGCAGACCGGTGCAGGCCGGCAACAAAGCCGTCTACCACTGTGCGCGCCAGCAATTCAAGATTGCCGATGCTTGCCAGAATCGCGGGATCGAGGAATCGTTGCATCAGATTTCCTTCGGTGCGGGAAGATGGGCGATCAGGCGGCGCAGAATCTCATCGGTGTCGATGCGCTCGCTCTCGGCATGAAAGTTGAGGAGGATGCGGTGACGGAGCACGGGTATGGCCAGCGCCTTCAGATCGTCATAGGTGACGTGGTAGCGCTTGTGCGCCAGGGCGCGCGCTTTGGCTGCTAACACCAGGAACTGTGCCGCGCGGACACTGCCTCCGTAGTTGACGTACTTCTTCACGAAGTCCGGAGCGTTATCGCTCTTGAAGCGTGTCGCCCGTATCATGTTGACGGCCCAGCGAGCCAGCGAGTCCGCAATCGGCACCATGCGAACGAGCTGCTGCAGGTCAAGAAGTTCTTCCGCCGAGGTAACGGCATCAATGGTTGGATTCAAAGTTGCGGTGGTCATGTCGATGACCCTCACCTCATCATCGGCAGAGAGATAGTCCAGCACCGTATTGAAGAGGAACCGGTCAAGCTGTGCTTCGGGCAGAGGATACGTTCCTTCCAACTCGATTGGATTCTGAGTGGCAAGCACAAAGAAGGGAGAGGGCAGCGGGTAGACATGCCCGCGAACCGTACAAGACCGTTCCTGCATCGCCTCGAGCAGTGCAGCCTGTGTCTTCGGCGGAGTGCGGTTGATCTCGTCGGCCAGTACGATATTGCCGAAGATCGGTCCCGGCACAAAGGTCCAGGTGCGATGCCCGGTGGCGGGATTTTCTTCAATGATGTCCGTGCCGGTAATGTCTGACGGCATGAGGTCCGGCGTGAATTGAATGCGCTTGAACGAGAGCCCCAAAGCTTCCGCGATGGCCCTCACTGTCAGCGTCTTTGCCGTTCCTGGCATGCCGGTGAGAAGGCAGTGGCCACCGACAAACAGAGCGGTGAGGATCTGGTCCAGAACCTCATCCTGTCCGACGATCACCTTGCGGACCTGCGCCAGAATGCCATCGCGCACGGCGTGGAATCGCTGTATCCGCTGTTCGAGCTCTACTGCATCCAGGTTGTTAAGTGCGGTCTCCATCCAGTCCCTCGTCTTCAGTTGGTCTTGGGCGGCGCCGGTGCGCTGCCGTTATGCAGTTGCAGTAACAATGTCTGTGCAGGCCGGTAGCCGGGTGCAGCTTCAAGCGCTGCAAGAACAGCCTCTTCCGCCTTGGTTCGGTCGCCCTTCGCCATGTATGCCTGGGCCAGGTTGTATTGCGCCCCCGCGACGTCGAGCGGATGCAGTGCGACAACGGCGTTATATTCCCGCACGGCTCCGTCGTAGTTCTTCAGATCAAGAAAGAGCGTTCCGAGCCGGCGATGCAGCTCTTCGTCACCCGTGGGATACACATAGTTCAACCGGTCAAGTGTCGCTGCCGCTGCGGCCTTATCGCCAGCTTGTTCTTCCAGCGTCGCCAGTTGTTTCAGCGTGGCAGGTTCGTGCCCGCCCATCTTTTCGTACTCCACCAGAATTTTGGTTGCTGCTTGTTTGTTGCTGCCGCCTAGCTGAGCATCGGCAATCATCTGGTAAGCATTGGCATCGCCGATGTACTGCGGATAAAGAGCCTTTACCTTTTCTCCGTTAGCGAGAACGAAAGCATAGTCCTTCGACTTTGCATGTTGCGCGAGCTCGGTCAGCTGCTTCCGCCAGGGATCGAAGTTCTTGACGACTTCTCCCAACTGCTTGTCGAGCCATGACGTATAGTCCTTATCGAACTGCTCCGCGGAGATACCGAGGGTCGTCTGGATAACCTCCGGCGTCGGCGTGAGTTTGGCATAGGCGTGCACGATCTCAAGTAGCTTGCCTTCTCCCCAGCGCTCACCGATATAGTCGCAGATGCTTCCGCCCTGGAAGTAGCTCACGATAACCTGCGCTGGGTACTGCGGGTAGATAAAGCCGCGATCCAGCTCTGCAACCGGCAACAGCTTCTTATCGCGGATCGCAATAAGGATCTCCGGTGTGACGCGATCGCCCCACTCCGGCGAGGCCTGCGTCTCTTCATGGACCGCGAGACCTTCCGTAAACCAGCGCGGTACACGATGGTTCGTGGCAGACAGCACATACACGTGGCTAAGCTCGTGCCGAAGCGTGCTGGCCCAGTGAAACTCACCAGGTTTCCTGCCTGATGGGCTGTCCATGGCGACCACCTGGCCAAAGGTCACACCCAGAGCTCCCAGCCCGGGCATGCCCATGGTCCGTACGGCAAAGTCTTCATGGTCGGGATAGACCTCAAGCTGCACCGGTCCCTTCAACTTCATCTGATACTTCTTTTCGTAAGCCCCCATGGCACGGTGCAGCTCAGCAGAGAAGTAGGGTTGCAGCAGCTCTGCTTCCTTCTTGTTGAGCTTCAGGATGGTGGTGTCGTCGGTAAAGGTCTGGAAGTTCTTGTAGCTGTCCAGCAGCCGCAGACTGTTGACGGTGGCGGCATCGCGATATCCGTTGTCGTAGGCAAGCTGCAGCTCTTTCTCCGGCTCATCCTGCTGGCCAAGCCGCATCAGGTTAATGCCGAGCTGCGCGTGCGCCGACCATAGACCGGGTTGGACCTCTACGGCTTTACGGTAGTAGTTCACGCCATCGTTGTAACGGCGATTCTGTACCATGTGATAGCCGATGCGAGCATATCCTTCTCCATACTTTGGATTAATCGCAATGATCTTCGCCAGCCAAGCATCGGGCGAACGGTCATTCAACAACTCGATAGCTGCATGGATCGCCATGGCGTCCAGGGCGTCAGGCGCGAGAGCGATGGCCTGATCGGCTTCCTGGATTGCAGTATCGAAGTCGGAGTTTTCAAAGGCCATATCGGCAGCCAGTTCGCGGCTCTCCGCCGATTTAGGATCGAGCGTCAATGCCYTCGCTATGTACTGTGGAGCACGTCCATCAAAGCCATCGGCGCTGACCAGAGCCAATCCATAGAATGCAGGCGCGCAGTTAGGATCCTTGGCCAGGGCTTCGTTGAATAAGTTGACTGCCTCAGGATTATTAAAGCGTTCGTGAAAGAGCAGGCCCCAGCGGACGCGCACGGCTGCGCTGCTGCTCGGAGAAGCGACTGCGTCACGGAACTCGGCATTGGCCTGCGGGTAGTTCTCCAGCCCCCAGAACCCCTCGGCGCGCAACGCAGGGTCATTCGTATGTGTGAGCTGTGTGTAACAGGCCGTGGCATCCTTGCCATGTTTCTCCAGACCACGACACTCCTGCCACGTCGCCGCATGCGACGAAAGCGTAAGCGCGACCGTAAGCAGGAGGTATCTCATTTCTCCATCTCCTGCTGAACCTTGGCCAGTTCCAGCAAGGCAGCGGTGAGAGCCTGTTTATACTCGCCAGGCTCCATGGCTGCCTTCTCATACTTCAACTGATCGATCTTGCGCTCCAGCTCTTCCTTCTTTGCGAGCAGCGCTTGATGTTCCGGATCGTTGGCAATAGCCGCGTTGCCTCCATCGAGCCGCAGTACCGTGAAGGTTGAGAGCAGTGCGCCCTCCCGAGAACCTTGGGCAATGGTACGAACGGCCTCCCCCTTGCCGGTATCTTCGAAGACAGGATGTTCCGTGGCCAGGCGTTTTTGCGAGCTGTAGAACTCAGCAGTCTTGCGATCCGCATAGACAAATGCTTCCATTGCGGAGACGCTGCCACTCTTATCGGTATCGGCGGCAGGGTCCTGCATCGCCTGCAGCCAGTAGCGTGCAAAGACGGTGGCGTTTTTCTCGGTGCCGGTTTTGGTTGCTGTAATCACAGCACGGCCCGGATGTTGGAGCGCCACAACCGAGCCTCCGCTGGCGCTGGTCGTATTCACGACAAGCTGCCGCTTCGCAGGGATCTTGTCGAGAACGGCGGCGAGCTCTGTCGCCGAGAGATCGGGACCGACGAGATTGAACTTGTACTCCTCGCCATCGAACGATCCATGGCCGATAAGGATAAGTACCAGGTCATCCTCAGGTTTCGCGTTGCGAGCTACATCACTCAGTGCATCCGTCAACTTTGCCCGGGTCGCGTCGTTGCCGGTCAGCGTGACAACATGAGCAGCAGCCGAACCGTGGTAGACCTTCTCGAGATCTTTAGCGTTGGCGGTAAAGCGCTGTTCGTAGTCTGGTTCACCGCCCAGGCCCGCTACCGTGATGTAGTAGACGGCGGCATGGCAGCGGAGGCCGGCCATCGCGAGCAGCAGACCAAGAACCATGCGCTTCATACCACACCCCACTTTCTCCGTAGCAGCCACTGTGCGCTGACAAGCCCGAGTAGCAGGAGGTAGTTGATGGGCATATCCCAAAGAGGCTTGGTGTCACGAACTGAGATGCCGGCCTCAGAGTAGGAGATGTCACGCGGCAGGGTGCTGAGCTCCGAGGGTCGCCAATAACGGCCGCCGGTGCTGTTTGCCAGTCGCTCGAGCAACTCACGGTTCTGCTCCGTATGGAAGTTCTCTGCTATGCCGTCCTTCCGCTCAAGCGTGACAATGTCAGAGCCGAGAACCTCTCCCGCGCGCGATCCTGTAACCTCCACCGCATACGAGCCGGGTTTATCGGCAGTCCATTCCGTGCGGAAGCTTCCTGACTCACCAGGAACAGCCGCGAGCTGCACCATGGACGAAGTGCCATCCGGGCCGACGATGCGAGCCATTACATCAGCATCGGGAGCGGGCTGATACTGTTTGTCACGAACGGTAGCAGAGAGAACGACGTGCCCCTCATCCAGCAGTGTCTGCGCCGGAACGCTCGCCGTAACAGGTCCTGGCGACTCCGCCGCGACATAACGCAGAAGCTGTCTCCAGAACTGATCGTGCGATCCGTCGCCGACCGGCATACTCATCTGCCAGCGCCACGTACCGGCGGTGGCCATCAAGGCCGTACGTCCACGGCCATATGGCTCCGTGATGAGCATCGGCATCTTGCGGTGCGTATCGCTCATCTCTAACAGCACCGTGGCTCCGGGCTTAGGAGAGCCGGCATCCTGGTAGTCGGCGGTGTAGGGAAGCTTCTTCCATCGTGCAGAGTTGACCGCCGCGTCGTCGGCTAGGCGCGTCACAGGCGATTCGGCGCCAACCTGTGTCAGAAGCGGATAGGCTGGGTCGCGATGGAAGGTCTCTTTTGTTTTTGGCAGAAAGGTAGGAATAAGGTCCGAGGCTCCGGAACTTGTCCATCCGCCATCGGCGAGAGAAAAGCGGCCGCCAAGAAAAAGCACTCCACCGCCGCGGCGATCGACGAACTCACGCAACAGCTCCTGTTGTGAGGGCGTAAAGTATCCGCTCTCGACCGAACCAATGATGATGCCGGAGTAGCCGAAGAGATCCTCCGGTCGTGTCGGGAAGCCTTCAGCGAGTTCACTCGGATCGCTGATGCCCTGACGATAGATCTTGTTCTCCGTCGTTCGCAGCATGGAGACCATCTGCAGTTGCTGGTCATCATCGGACGCGCGACGGATGAACTTGAACTCCCAACGCGGCTCACCCTCTACGAAGAGAATCCTGCGTTTGTCGCCGCTCACGTTCACCATGCGGCTGAGGCTGTTGTTGATGACATTCGTTTCGCCGGGCATCGGCGAAACGGAAAACTCAAAGCTCTTGGCGCCCGCATCGCCTGCATCGAAATAGAGGGTGTCGGTGTGCGTCTCACCATTTGCCGGCAAGACAAGCTCATGCCCGGCGAGCGCTTTGCCGCTCTCGCGCACGGTCAACATCGCCTTCTGCCCTGAGAATCCACGCTGATGAAACCGGACTGTTGCCACCATGCGCGATGATGCCAGGGCGCGGGCGGCGACGCTGACGCCTTCCATCTCCACATCGTGCTCTGCGGTCTCACTGCCGAAGCCGATGGTGTGCACCGGAAGGTGACGGTTGCGAAGAGCATCGAGCGCGGCAATGTCGACGCCGCCTCCGCCTTCGTCACTGCCGGAAGCGTTCTCTGCGCCGTCACTCATCAGCACGATCGCGCCGATTGGCAGATCCTGTGTCTGGGTGAGGAACTGCCGCAGGCCGTCGCTGAGGTGCGTGGATCGTCCAGCGGATTGCAGCTTATCCGGACTGTCGACTTCGCCCATGGAAGCACCGACGTGATAGAGCCGGGTCTGAAAACGCTGCTTCAGGCCATCCAGAACGCCATTCTTCAGCGCGGCAACGGCAGCCTGTTCGCGCGTCTGCTGAGTGCCCGCGTCACTTTGCGCCATGCTGTGCGAGTCATCCACCAGGATGGCGATGATGTTCTGTTGGGAACGCAGTTCAGCAACGTTGAGCGCCGGCTCCCACAACAGGAGCAGTAGCAACACCAACATCGCGGTCTGCAGGACCCAGATCACGGCAGATCTCCATGACTTCAACTTCGGCGCCGCTGTACTCCAGCGAAACCAGATCAACCCTGCCAGACCCAGGATGCCCAGAACGACGGCGAGCACGAGCATCCAGCGTGGCCAAGAGCTGAGCAGGATCAGCCGTCCGCGGGCGAAGGCCGTGTAGGGATACTTGAAGAAGAACTCGAACATGTGCCGCGGAGCCTGGTTTCCTGTCTATGGTTCGTTGATCAATGCGTCATGCCATACACGATGTAGTTCAGGCCGACACGAAATGCCTGCGCGGCAAACTTTTCCGGATAGTCGGGATCGTCAGCCCACTCCCATGCATCACCCAGATGCATGTTGTGACAGATCGCAACCATGATGCGCCCCTTGTCATCACGGATGGCCCGCCACTTCGGGGTGAAGCCGTCTTTCTCATACGTTCTGTGGGTACGGATATAGTGTTCGCCCGGAACCTGGATGCGGTCATCCATGTCATACAAAACATGGAAGATCTCATCTCCGCTCTGCAGGTCTTCTACGGGGCGGTCCGGAAGAACCTGGCGCATGCCTTCCATAAAGTCTTCCCAGTCCTGGCTTCCGTGGAAGTCGTCGACCATCAGAAATCCACCTTTATTGAGGTAGTCACGCAGCCGCTTTGCCTCCGTATCAGAGAAGGTCCAGGCTTGTACCTGCACGGCGTAGACCCAGGGATATTCGAAGATAGCGTCTGAATCCAGGTCGACGACCTGCTCATACGGGCGGCCTTCAATACGGGTAAGGCGCTTCATCGCGACCAGAAGCTGTCGATCTGCCTTTGGGTAATCGCGGGACCAGGCGGCGCGCCCCCACCCCCAGCCGTATCCGTTACCGCCGGAGCGAGAGGTATAGGCGAGGCGCGACCAGACGAATTCGGCTTTCTGAGCCTGGCGCTGTTCCGAGTCGTCGAACCCGAAGTAGGCCGTCCGCTGGTAAGCCCGAACAACCGAGCAGCAGGCAAGGGCGACGGCGGCRACTGCGGTAGCGGCAAGCAGCTTCATCGTGCGACCTCCTGAGAAGGTACTCAGTCTACGTGCGTATAAGGCTTGCAGGATAGACGAAGCGACTCAAGGAGTTGTTTCCACGAAAGTTTCGTCTTTTTTCCATGCACTGCGTCTTACCGGTATGCCGGCAACTGCTTGCCT
The DNA here is from genome assembly GCF_052113305.1 of Terriglobus sp. YAF25. NCBI lineage: Bacteria > Pseudomonadati > Acidobacteriota > Terriglobia > Terriglobales > Acidobacteriaceae > Terriglobus > Terriglobus sp. YAF25. The sequence continues at coordinate 8,215 of NZ_JBFRCY010000017.1, read as the reverse complement.
GAGAAATTCTTACCGTGAGACCATCACCTTCACGCGAGGCCCCAGGTGAAACGGCGAGATTTTTTACGTTCCGGCGCCATGGCGCTGGCTGCTCCCGGTCTGCGAGATGCGGGCCTGTATGGCCTGTCCCAGATGGGACAGATGGCGATGCCTTCTCAGGGGCAAACGTCTGCCCCTCCCGGCCTGGAATCGCATTCAGGACCGCCTGCCGATATTACCCTCCGCATCGAACCCGTGACTGTGGAGCTCGCCCCGGATCGCATCTTGTCGACCATTGGCTATAACGGAACCTCGCCTGGACCGATCCTCCGTATGAAACAGGGAAAACCAGTCACGGTAGACGTCGTCAACCGGACGGATACTCCGGAACTCGTTCACTGGCATGGCTTTCTGATCTCGCCGGAGACGGACGGTGTCGAAGAGCAGGGGGCTCGTCCCATTCCGCCGCAGGGAACGCGCCGCCTGCAATTTACGCCAGCCCTTTTCGGTTCCCGGTGGTATCACACCCACGCCATGGCGGAATCTGACCTGCACAAAGGCACCTATACCGGGCAATTCGGCTTCGTGTACATCGACCCGGCATCGGGTGACCCGGGCCATTACGACCAGGAACACTTTCTCGCCCTCCGCGACTGGGAGCCGTTCTTCTCCTCGACCATGGAAGACGATGACGATGAAGACGGCAAACCGGCGCTTCAGCCGGAAAAGCCGACCAGGGACCTGCCTGGCTCGCCAGGGCTCGAGGTCAGTTCCATGACCTACTCCATTAACGACAAGGCATTAGGGGCAGGCCAGCCCATTCGGGTAAAACAGGGAGACCGGGTTCTCTTCCATCTGTTGAATGCATCCGCGATCGAGAACCGGCGTGTCGCCTTCGCCGGTCACAAATTTCGGATCATCGCCTTGGACGGCAATCCCGTCCCTACGCCAGTGGAGGTGGATGCGATCTTCCTGGGAGCCGGGGAACGTGTCTGTGCCATCGTGGAGATGAACAATCCGGGTGTATGGATCCTCGGCGCGACGAATGACATGATCCGCAATGCCGGTCTTGGCGTCATCGTGGAGTACGCCAATCAGCACAAAAAAGCAGCATGGACCAAGCCCGGACCGGCGAGTTGGGACTACACCCTCTTCGGTAAGCCGGGAGCACCGGCGCAGAAACCCGATGCGGTGATCGACATGGTCTTCGAAAAGATGCCGTCGGGTATGGGCAAGTTCAACGCCTGGCTCATCAACGGCAAACCGTATCCGCACGAGCGCGAGTTTCTGTTAGAGCAAGGCAAGCGCTACCGTCTCATCTATCGAAATCGCACCGATGATGCCCACCCGATGCATCTGCATCGCCATCAGACGGAACTCGTAGAGCTCAACGGAAAATGGACCCACGGCCTGATCAAAGACACGGTCGTCGTACCGTATTTCGGCCGCGCCTCCGTAGACTTTGTTGCTGACCAGCCTGGGCTGACTCTCTTCCACTGCCATATCCAGAACCACATGGACTACGGCTTCAAGGCTCTTTTCCGTTACACCTAAGCTGGCTTGCAGAGATGCAACCAAGTCATCCAAGGACGCCATCTTTGGCGACTATGAGAGACGGAATGGAACGCAAAACGCCGGAGGGAAAACCTCCCGCCGTCTTTCTCCGTCGTAGACAACCGTAAAGGAGGACGACATGCCAGAGAAAGCAACAACCGAACGCGCAAAGAACGATCTTCGTGAAGGAAAGTCTCCTTCAACCGCGGCTGGAGAGTTTGTGCATGAGGAGATCGAGCATATTCGCGAAGGGAAACATGGTGCGCGATCGCCGCAGCAGGCTATCGCAATTGGTCTCAGCAAGGCACGCAGAGCCGGAATTCCGCTTCCTCCTCCAGGGAAAGGACAAGCGAAGGAGAGCACCCGCAAGTCCGCTGAAAAAGCATACGAAAAAGGCCAGGAGGGAGCCGAACCAGTTTCTCCTAAACTCTCCAGGGCCAGAGAGCGGGTGTTGCAGCGCGAATCTCATCGGTCCGCGACACGCGGTGCTCTCTCAAAGCAGGCAAAGACAGCTTCGAGCAAGCGGACTTCCAAGAGCCGGCATGAGGCAGCAATGAAGGCCGTAACAACAAAGGGTAAGGAAGGCCTTCGCAGTGCAGCTCGTAAGGCGGCGCGGACTCGCAGTAAAAAGGGATAGAGCATTTTCCCTGTCGCGATGAAAACGCCGTTGCACGCCTCTTCCGGGATATCGAGTAACAGGGAAAATACCTCTAGGCCCTTGTCGAGGCAGCATCTAGAAGGTCTCGGCGGGAAGTCCTGCGCACCATCGTTTCCAGGCTGTGCGAAGCTTCTCCACCAGCACATCTACAACCTGGTCATGTTGACGCAATGCGCTGCGGGCGAACATGGAAGGCAGTTCATGTCGTAATGTATTCAGCAATTCCAGCTTTTGCGTCCACCAGACGGCCTTCTCTACAAATTCGTTCTGACTGTACGTAATGAACTCTGGAATACCCACATGGGAGGCGATCGACGTACCGATGCGGCCGGAGACGAGTTCGCTGCAGAGGGTGAGGGTCGGGATTCCCATGCACAAGGCATGGCTGGTGCTGGTGCTGCCGTTATAGGGGAAGGTGTCCAGGCAGAGATCGGCCATCCGATACTGTTCCAGTTGTTCCAGCACAGATCGCGTATGCAGGAAGAGCAACCGTTCCTCCGCTACACCTTCAGCGAGGAACCATGCCTTTACGGTCTCTGGGGGAGCGCCGTTGGACATGGTTGCCAGGATCATCCGCGAACCCGGAACCGCCTTCAAGATCCGAGCCCATAATGCGATGAGAGGCTGGTTAAGCTTGTTGACGCGCGCTAGGCAGCAGAAGGTGAAGTAGCCATTGGTCAGCGCAGGAAGTTCGTTTCGCTCAGGCGCTGGTTCATAGGGCGCGAACGTCGTGGTGGCAGGTAGATAAAGAATCTTCTCGGAGAACTGCGGTTGTTCACTGGGAGTGATCAGATTCGCATCGCCAATGAAGTAGTCCATTGCGTCCAGACCAGTCGTCGCGACATATCCGATCCAACTCATCTGCAGGGGAGCTGGTTTGCGTGCGAAGGTCAGCATGCGGTTGTCACCGCTATGACCAGAGAGGTCGAATAGGATGTCGATAACGTCGGCTCGTATGGCGCGTGTAAGCGCCTCATCTGAGGCCGAAGCGGCTCCGCGCCAGTAATCGAACAATTCCTGGTACTGCGCTGTAACTGTGTCGTACTGCCGGCTCACGTTGTAGGCATAGAGCTGCAGGTCCGTATGCTGTGTAAGCCGTTCGAGCGCAGGCATCAGATAGCGGACGACCGGATGATTGCGCAGATCGCCCGAGACAAAGCCTACCCGCAGAGTCCGATCAGGCTCGCGCGTATTGAGATAGTTTCCCCATTGAGACTTCAGCGGTGTTTCGAAACGCTCTGCGTAAATGCGGTGTTCCGCCAGGATTGCAGCGGAAGTGCAGTTATCCCGTAGAGAAAGCGTGAACAGCAGATTACTGTGCCCCTGGGCCAAATTGGGATCCAGCCGGATAGCATGGCGCAGCAGCATCTCTGTCTCGGCGACAAATCCATGATGCCCCATCAGCTCTCCCAGATTGACGAACGGCGGAGCAAAGGTGGCGTCGAGCTCGATGGCTCGCCGGTAATACGCCTCTGCCTCAGGATAGCGGTGCTGCTTGCTTAGAAGTTGTCCGTAGTTATTCAGCAGACGTACTTCCTGCGGCATGACTCGAACGGCGCATTGATAGTGCAGGTCGGCTTCCTCCAACTGCTCGCGCATGTTGAGGATATTCGCCAGGTTTACGTGCGTCAGAGCATGATCCGGATCCATGGTCAAAACAAAGCGGAGTCTGGTCTCTGCTGCCGTCAAGTTACCCATCTCAAGCAGTGTGACGCCCAGATTGTAAAAGGGCTCAATGGAGTCCTGATGCAAGGCAATTGCCCGCTCGTAGTGACGAACCGCCTCACCCTGGCGCCCGGCACCCTTCAATGCATTGCCATAGTTGTTCTGATACTGCCAATCGTCATGCAGATTTGCAGGCGCCTGCTGATAGAGCGCAATGGCCGTGTTCAGATCACCGCGGGTAGCGATGGTGGCGGCAAGGATCTTCCAGGCAAGAGGGTGCTGCGGGTTGCGCGCATTCAAACTGCGAGCCAGGGCTTCAGCCTCAGCTAAACGGCCTTGAAGGAAATACTGTTCCAGAGCCAGCAGCTCCTCGGAGGACACCGGGGTACAGTTCGTTGGAAGGCTCTTATCTTGAACCAGAGGATTCTCTAATCTTCATGATCCATGCAAGCTATTGATTTATAAGTACATAAATCGTCGCCATCCATCTTTGAGCCTCTACGGCTCGGCTGCGAGGAGTGATTTCGATTTCACTCGCAAACTTGTTCTTTCATGTATGGTTTTCGTGTTGTTTTATCGGAGGAAATCTGTGAGGGAAGTACGACCGCTGCGCCGAATCATCCATATTCTGAGTCTTCTGTCTCTGATCCTTGTTTCCTGTCCTTTGGCAGGGATTGCTGAGGATGACCCGGAAAAGGGATCTCTGAACAAGCCGGACAGGTTGGAATGGTTTCGCGATCAGGGTTTTGGTCTCTTTATTCACTGGAGCGTCGACAGCCAACTCGGTGTGGTGATCAGCCACTCGCTGGACGTTCAACCGAGGAATAACCCGGGCCTGATGCAGTACGACCAGAGTCAGCTCAAAGAGCTGCTGACGAACTATGGCAAAGTCGACGAACTCTTCCTCGATGGTGAGGCCATGGGTCTACGCGATCTTGCATGGAAGCTCGACCCCAACATCATTGTGACGCGCGGCGCCATTAAGACACCTGAGCTGACCGTTCCTGGCATGCCGCTTCCCGGGCCGTGGGAGACCTGCATGACGATGGGAACGGCCTGGCAGTACCAGCCTCAAAACGAACACTACAAGTCAGGCGGAGAGCTGATTCGCCTGCTCGTACAGACACGCGCCAAGGGAGGCAACTTCCTGTTGAACGTCGGGCCTAAACCGAATGGTGAGCTTCCGATCGAAGAAGAGGAGCGCCTGCGTGAGATGGCTCTCTGGATGTTCGTGAACTCCGATGCGATCTATGCCGTGCGTCCCTGGGTCATTACCAACGAAGGCGATGTCTGGTTTACCAAAAAGAAAGACAACAGCGCGCTTTATGCCGTCGTCGAGTCCAACACACCATGGCCCCGCGCTACATGGAAGGAATTCACGCTTCATTCCGTTCGAGCCACGGAAAAGACAGAGGTAAGTGTCCTTGGACAGAGTGACGAGGTCGTGGAGTATCACCCCGAAATTACTCCGAAATCGACATGGCATCAGGAGAAAGACGGCCTCCATGTGCGAGTGCTGCAGGCACAGCGGCTGCAGGATAATTTCCGCTGGCCGAATCCAGCCGTGATCAGAATTACAAACGTCGAGCCTGCCCTCAAGCCACCGGAGGTGCAGACAACCGGCTCAGTCGTTCGCACATCGGGAGAAGAAACACTCGAAGGTTCTGTCCTTGATATGGGGGACCAGCCCTCGCTTGAAGTGACCTTCGAATATCGACCGGTCTCTGGAGAGGATGTGAATTCACGCACGGCTGCCTGGACCGCAACGCCGGCGCAAACGGTTTCTAAACCAGGACTGTTTACGGCAGACCTCAAAGGACTGGATCCCAAGGGCGCTTATGAGTTTCGTGCAGTGATTCACCACCCGCTGTTGCCACTCTATGGTGCAGAGCTGAAGATGAAGCGATAGAGCATTTTCCCTGTGGGTGTAGAGTAGGGCTTCCGCATCTATGGGCGTTTTCCGCAATGAAAACGCCGCTGCACGCCCCTTCCGGGATACCCGGCAACAGGGAAAACGCTCTAACTGAAAAGAAAGTGAAAGCCTGTCCGGGAGATTCCTCCGGACAGGCTTCTGCTTTTCAAAGCCGCGTCTTCTTAGAACTGGAACTTGCCGGCGAATTGAAGGATGCGTTGCGAGTTTCCGGAAGCGACACCGCTGATGGTGCCAAAGGTCGAAGGAGTCGTTACTGTGGCCGCTGGATTGCCGAGAACTGGATGGTTCAGGATATTGAAAGCTTCGGCATCGAGTTTGAAGGAAAGGTTCTCATGAATGGGGAAGATCCGATGGATTGAGGTATCCAGCCCCCACGACTGTTGCCCCTGAAGGAAGTTTCGAGGAGCATTTCCGAGTGTTCCGATCGCTGGTGTTTTGAAGGCGCAGGGGTTGAACCATTGTGTCCGGGTACGGGTCGCCCCACCGGGCGGTGTGCAGGATGGGTTGCCGTCGATCGGACCGGATTTATAAGGATCACCGACAAGGTCGGCACGTTCATAGGTTCCGGCGTTACCGGTGTTGGCAATGTCACCCGCTGCAGTCACATTGAAGTTCTGGCCGGAGCGGGCAGAGATGATGGCATTCACCTGCCAGTTTCCAACGACGTAGTCGCCCATCGTATTTCCCGTTGAGAATCGCTTGTTCTTTCCGATGGGAAGTTCGTATACGAAGTTAGCGGCGAGAATTTGAGGGATGTTGAAACCCGCAGGTCCCCGGCTGCCACGCGGATTATATGGATCCTCGGGAACTCCATTTTCGACGCCGAAGTAGCCGTCAGTGCCCTCATTCAATGTCTTGCTCCACGTATAAGCGACGGTGTATCCGAGACCATCGCTGAAGTGACGCTGGAACGACGCCTGCAGTGCGTTGTAAGAAGCATTCGCGCCCGAATGGTCCCAGGACTTCTGCGGAACGGTGTAGGGGAACGGTTGGCCGGTGTTGGTTCCGCGTGCGGCGAAGGATACACACGTGGAGCAGGGAGTTCCCGTGTTGTAGTAGCCGCCGATATCCAGGCGGTGTGACGAAGATCCAACGTAGTTGAGCGAGAGGACGGTATGAGCGCCGAACTGTTGCTCGATACCGAAGTTGTACTGCTCAGAATATGGATTCTTCCACTGTGGATCGACCATGTAGTTGACGTTCGACGAGCCAAAGGGAGTCGCCGCCGGCAGATTGCCGGAGTTGGCGGCGAAAGGGTCTTGGGCCGAGGTATAGACCGTTCCTGGAGTATTGGTTCCATTGATCTGCAGAGTTCCGGTATCGGGCCACGACCCCTGGTAGTTCTGGGTCATCTGAATGATGGCTGCCCAGTTGTCATAGGTCATGCCGAAGCCGCCGCGGACCGACATCTTATCGTTGACGCGATAAGCGAAGCCGATACGAGGAGAGACATTGTCTTTGCTGCCGTGGAGAATCTTTCCTCCGGTGGCAACCCGGACGTGTGCTGGCAGCGTTGCGCTGGGAAGGCATGGCGCATGCTTGCGGTCACTGCACAGGGGTGGCAGCTTCTGGATGATGTAGTCGCCAGTATTGAAGTCGAAGTCTCCAGTTTCAGGCGAGCCCTGCAGGCCGATCGAGTCATCCGTACCGAAGGCTGGAATCACACTGCGGTCGTAACGAACGCCAATGTTCAGTGTGAAGGTGTGAGTGATCTTCCAACTGTCCTGAAGATAGATGTTGGCGATACCGCCGGGACGCTCCGTCAAAAAGACATTGCGCTTGTTCTCGGAGTTTGGATAGTCGAGTAGGAAATCGGCCAGTCCAAAACCTGACTGAGCGGCGATCTGGGCGGAAGTGATATTCGAAGGGGAACCGGGGTTTGCTCCGGCCTGACCTGGAACATTGCCGAAGTTGCCCGTTGAAGCTCCAGTGAAACTGACCTGTCCTTGACGCAGTTGCGCGGTGTAGTTCACCTGGTCCCATCCACCGCCGGCTTGTAGCTGATGACTACCGATGGTGTGCATCACGCTTCCCAGCCATTCGTGAATGCTGGAGAGGTTTTTCGATGGGCTGTTGACTTCACCTCCAGAGAAGCCGTTGGTGACTGCCTGGGTGACAAGCAGAGTTGCACCACCGACGAACGAGTTGCACATATCTCCTGAGCAACCATACGTCTTCCAGAGATTGCGATCGTTGAATTGTGTGACGGTGGTATTCCCGACATGTGTGCGACCGTATTGAACCTGCATGCTGGTTGCGGGGCTGAAGACATGCATCCAGCTCACTCCATACTGTTCGGCAGGAATATCCGTCGAGGTGAAGAGTGTCGGTAATGTGCTGGGTGATTCCTGGTTCCACTGAATGCCGGAATAGCGGAAGAAGATGAAGTCCTTCGTGCCGATGTGCTGATCGATGCGGCCGGTATA